>NZ_BAAAUT010000036.1:0-80578 GCF_039534085.1 Planomonospora alba | reverse complement strand
GGCCAGCCGCTCGGCGGCGGCGACCGCGGCGGCGGCCTGCAGCCCGGTCAGCGCGGCCCGCGCCGCGGCGCGCGGGCTCACCGGGGGAAGTCCTCGGCCACCAGCGCCGCCACGATGCGGCCGCCCATCGCCACCAGCGGCAGGCCGCCCCCCGGATGCGCCGAGCCGCCCACCAGGTACAGGCCGCGGCGCGGCCCCCGGTTGCCGGGGCGGCGCAGCGGGGCCAGCGGACCGCCGTGCGCGCCGCCGTAGATCGCCCCGCCCCAGGCGCCGTAGCGGTCGCGCAGGTCGGCGGGGGTGAACAGGTCGGCGAAGCGGAGCCGGCCCGACAGGTCGAGCCCCCGCTCCGCCAGCCGCTCCAGCACCAGGTCCCGGTAGGCGTGCGGGGGCATCGGCCACCGGGAGGGGTCGCGGGCCGGGACGTTGACCAGCACCGTCCAGCTCTCGCAGCCGTCCGGCGCCTGCGACGGGTCGTCGACGGCCGGGCAGCCGACGTAGAGGGTCGGGTCCTCCGGCGGACGCCGCCGGTCGAAGATGTCGGCGAACTCCCGCCGGTAGTCGGCGGAGAAGAGCACCGAGTGGTGCGCCAGGCCCTCGGTGCGCCCCTCCACCCCGGCCAGCAGCAGGAAGGCCGAGGACGACAGGCCCAGCGAGGCGATCCGGCGCAGCCGCCGCCGGTCCGGCAGCAGCCGCCCGTACAGCGCCGCCGCGTCGGTGTTGGCGACCACCGCGTCGGCGCGCACGCGCTCGCCGCAGGCCAGCCGCACCCCCAGCACGCGCTCGCGGTCGGCGAGCACCTCGGCGACCTCGGTCTCCAGGGCGACCTCCACGCCGGCCTTCTCCAGCGCCGCGGCCAGCGCGTCGGCGAGGCGGGGCAGCCCGCCCGCCACGTACCAGCCGCCCCCGCCGTGTTCGAGCGCGACCGCGCTGCCCAGCGCCGCGGGCGCCCGGTAGGGGCTGGATCCGGCGTAGGTGGCGTAGCGGCCGGCGTACTGGCGCAGCCGCGGGTCGGTGAAGAAGCGGCGGGCCAGCCCGTCCAGGGTCCGGCCGGGCGCGACCGCCAGCAGGTCGCGGGGGCGGGCGCCGGAGCGCGGCCGGGAGAGCGCGGGCCCGGCGAAGAAGGTGCGCCGCGACGCGGCCAGGCACTCGCGGGCCCAGGCGTGGAAGGCCCGCCACCGGTGCCCCTGCCCCGGGGCGAGGCGTTCCACGGCCGCGGCCATGCGCTCCGGGTCGCGGTGCGCGGTCAGCACCGAGCCGTCGGCGAAGCGGTAGCGGCACAGCTCGCGCGGCTCGACCAGCTCCAGCTCCAGGCCCAGGCCGGTGAACAGCTCCGGCAGCGTCAGCAGGGACGGGCCGAGGGAGAAGGCGAAGCCGTCGCGCCGGTGCTCGGCGAGCTTGCCGCCCAGCCGGGGCAGCCGCTCGCAGACGCGGACGCGGTGCCCCGCGCGGGCCAGCAGCAGCGCGGCCACCATGCCGCCGACGCCGCCGCCCGCCACGATCACCTCCGCCATCGCCGCCCCCAGGCGAGCAGGACGAACACTCCCATGCAGCTCCCTCCGGCGGCGGCGACCAGCGGGTCGGGCGGGTGGAAGACCGCCGCGAACCCGATCGTCTCCATGGCCGCCATCACGGTGTAGATCGCCAGCAGTCCGGTGCTCCGCGCCGCGGGCTCGGCCACTGCCCGCTCGATCACCGCCATCACCAGCAGCGACACCAGCAGCCAGCCGGCGAAGTTGGTGAGCGGGACGCCCCGGTAGGGGCCGGGGTCGTGCCAGGCCCACAGGCCCAGCCGGATCATCTGCGGATCGAGGAACAGGTCCCACGCGGTGAGCGCCGCCGCGCCCAGCGCCACGCGGCCGGCCCGGCCGCCCGGCAGCGCGGCGGAGGCCGCCGCGTGGGCGGCCAGGCCCATGCCGCCCCAGGCCAGCGCCACGGCCACCGGCACCCCGCCGAGCTGCGGCTGGAGCACGCCGGTGTAGTGGTAGCCGCCGAACGGCAGGCCCGTCCTGAGCCCGATCCACTCCGCGGCGTACCCGGCGGCGGCCGCGGCGCCGAACGCCGCGGCGGCCCTGGGGAGGGTGTGGACCGCCGCGGCGAAGGCGAGCGCGCCGGCCGCGAGCAGGAGCACGACCACGCCGGTGAGCAGGATCGGGCGCGGTTGCAGTCCGGTCGCCACCTGCGCCGCCACCATGGCGGACAGGAGCGCGGTCCCGGCCCGGTGCCACCCCGCGCGCGCGGCGCGGGACCGGGCCGGGACCGCCGTACGGCCCGGGGTCACGGCCTGCTCACCGGTCACCGTGCTCTCCTCTCCGCCCGCGGGCGCGCCTGCCGCGACCCGTTCCCCGGATGGTTCTCTCCCGCCGGATGCATCCGGCACCCCCTGTCCTGACCTGCTTCGGGGAAACCCGGTGACCGCCGCGCCGCGGGCCGTACGGCCGGCCCGGACGGGCACGGCGGGGGAGGGCGGCGGGCGGACGGGACCATTGACCGCGCAACGACCCTGCCGCTAGCGTCGGGAGCCCCGCGGTCGGCCGCCGGGGAGCGAGGAGCGGGGGAGCAGGGAGAAGGCGTGACCGTGCACGGACCCGGCCTCGGCCGGTACTACGAGGACTTCACCGTCGGCGACGTCTACCGGCACCCGCTCGGCCGCACGATCAGCGAGGCCGACAACACGTGGTTCACGCTCCTGACCGTGAACACGAACCAGAACCACTTCAACGCCCACTTCGCCGCGGGCGCCCCGGTCGGGCGGATCATCGTCAACTCGGGGCTGACCGTGGCGATCGTGCTCGGCCTGTCGGTCATCGACGTCAGCCAGAACGCGTCGATGAACCTCGGCTGGGAGGAGATCCGGCTGACGCATCCGGTGTTCGTCGGCGACACGCTGTACGCCGAGTCGATCGTGACCGAGACGCGCGAGTCCAGGTCGCGGCCGTACGCCGGGATCGTCACCTGCCGTACCCGCGGCCTCAACCAGGACGGCGACGAGGTCCTGTCCTGGCGGCGGAGCGTCATGGTCTACAAGCGCGACGCCCCCCACGACAAGGGCTTCTTCCCGCAGGCCAGGAACGGCCCCATGACGCTCTAGCGGACGGCGCCCGCCCCGGACGGCGCCCGCCCCCTTCCGCACGGCTGAAAGGACGCATGGAGTGGACTTCGAGCTGAACGACGAGCAGCGGCTGTTCCGGCGGACCCTGCGGGAGTTCGTCGAGGCGGAGATCGTCCCGGTCGCCCCGGAGTGGGAGCGGACCGGCCGCTACCCGGCCGAGATCGTCGAGCGGTTCAAGGAGCTGGGGCTGTTCGGCATCACGGTCCCCGAGGAGTACGGCGGGCTCGCGCTGGACCGGGTCTCCTTCGCCCTGGTCTTCGAGGAGATCGCCCGCGGGTGGATGGGCGTGGCCGGGGTGCTCGGCTCGCACTCGCTGTCGGCGTGGATGATCGCGAAGTACGGCACCGAGGAGCAGAAGAAGGCCTACCTGCCGGACCTGGCCACCGGCGCCCGCCGTACCGGGATCGCGCTGACCGAGCCGGGCGCGGGCACGGACCTGCAGGGCATCGCCACCCGCGCGGTGCGCGACGGCGACCACTACGTCATCAACGGCACCAAGACGTGGATCACCAACGCCCGGCACGCCGACCCGATGCCCGTCCTGGTCAAGACCTCGGTCACCGAGCCCGCGCACCGGGGGATGTCGCTCGTCCTCGTCGAGGCGGGCACCCCCGGCTACTCCGTCGGCCGCGACCTGCCCAAGCTCGGCTACAAGGGCACCGAGACCTGCGAGGTCGTCCTGGAGGACGTGCGCGTGCCGGTCTCGGCGCTGCTCGGAGGGGTGGAGGGCCGGGGCATGCAGCAGGCCCTGTCGGCGCTGGAGCTCGGCCGGATCAACATCGCCGCCCGCGCGGTCGGCGTCTCCCAGTGCGCCTACGACGCCGCGCTGGAGTACTCCCGCCGGCGGCAGGCCTTCGGCCGGCCCATCTCCGACTTCCAGGCGATCCAGCTCAAGCTCGCCGACATGGCCACCGAGATCCAGGCGGCCCGGCTGCTGACCTACTGGGCGGCGGTCCGCTCGGAGGCGGGCGCGGTCAACGCCGAGGCCGCGATGGCCAAGTACCTCGCCTCGGAGACGGCGCTGCGCACCACGATGGAGGCGATGCGGATCCACGGCGGCTACGGCTACTCCCAGGAGTTCGTGGTGGAGCGCCTCTACCGCGACGCGCCCCTCATGGCCATCGGCGAGGGCACCAACGACGTGCAGCGGATGGTCATCGCCCGGGCCCTCGTCTCGGGCGCGGCCCGGATCGGCTGGTGAGCCGGCCGGGAGGAATCTCCGGAAATGTGAGATAAGCCACCTCCGAAACCTGTCCGATCGGTCAGACCCTGACCGATCGGACAGGCATCCTGGGGAGGGGAGGTGGTTCCGTGTCGCGCAGCGCTCGTCCGAGCACCCGTGAGGAGATCCTGGCCGCGGCGTCCAGGCTGTTCGCCGCCGCGGGCTTCAAGGGCACGTCGTTGCAGGACATCGCCGGCGCGGTCGGCTGCTCCAAGGCCGCGCTGCTGTACCACTTCGACGGCAAGGACGCGATCCTGGCCGAGCTGCTGGCCCCCGCGGTCGAGGCGTTCCGCGCGCTCGACGCCCGGCTGGCCGCCCTCGACGACGAGGCCGTACGGCCCGCGGCCGTCGAGGGGTACGTCGACCTCGTGCTCCGCTTCCGCCGGGAGGTCACCGTCCTGTACGGCGACATCCCGGAGCTGCTCCAGCGCCCGGCCTTCGCCGGCGTGCACGAGCTGACCGAGCGGCTCCGGGAGGCGCTGACCGGGCGCTCCCGCACCCCGCAGGCGTGCGCCGCCGCGCTGCTGGTGCTCGGCGGCGTGCCGGTCGCCTGCATGGAGCAGCCCGACGTCGACGCCGGCGAGCTGCGCGAGGTCCTGGTCCGGAGCGCGGCCCGCGCCCTGGACGTCCCCGGCTCCTGACGCGCCCTCCCGCGCCACCCGCCTCTTTCCACCGACTCTTCCCGACATTCCCGGCAAGGATTTCTCATGGCGACCCTGTTGTACCGGCTCGGCCGAGCCTCGTTCCGCCACCGGCGGATGGTCCTCGCCCTGTGGCTGGCCCTGCTGGCCGCCCTCGGCGGCGCCGCCGTCGCCCTCATGGGCCCCACGGCGAGCAACTTCACGATGCCCGGCACCGAGTCGCAGCGCGCGCTCGACACCCTGGCCGAGCAGTTCCCCCAGGCCTCCGGGGCGACCGGCACCATCGTCGTCGCGGCCCCCGAGGGGCGGCAGCTGACCTCCGGGCAGGACGCCGCGACCGTCCAGGCGCTGGTGAAGGAGGCCGCGGCCCTGCCCGGCGTGCTGGCCGCCCTCGACCCGTTCCAGACCAAGGCGGTCTCCCCGGACGGCCGCCACGCCCTCATCCAGGTGCAGTTCAGCGCCCGCGGCGACGAGGTGACCGACGCCCAGCGCGAGGCCTACGCGAAGGTGGGCGCGGCCGCGGAGGGCACCGGCCTGCGGGTGGCGGCGGGCGGCGAGGTGACGTCCGCCGAGCCGGAGATCGGCTCCACCGAGGCCCTCGGCGTCGCGGTCGCGGCGATCGTCCTCGTCATCACCTTCGGGTCGCTGGTCGCGGCCGGCATGACCCTGCTCAACGCGCTCATCGGCGTCGGCGCCGGCATGGCCGGCCTGTACGCCCTCAGCGGCACCGTCGAGCTGACCAGCACCGCCCCCGTCCTCGCCCTCATGCTCGGCCTGGCCGTCGGCATCGACTACTCGCTGTTCATCACCTCCCGGCACCGGCAGAACCTCCTCGACGGGCTGGAGCCCGAGGAGGCCGCCGCGCGCGCCGTCGGCACCGCCGGATCGGCCGTCGTCTTCGCCGGCGCCACCGTGGTCATCGCGCTGGCGGGCCTGGCGGTGGTCGGCATCCCGTTCCTGACCGTCATGGGCCTGGCCGCCGCGGGCACCGTCGCCGTCGCCGTCGCCGTGGCGATCACGCTCCAGCCCGCCCTGCTCGGCTTCGCCGGCCGCCGCATCCTGCCCCGCAGGCACCGCGCCGCCGCGCCGGAGGCCGGTGCGAAGAGCGGTGCGGAGACCGGCGGAGAGAACGGCGGGCGGCCCCCGTTCGGCTTCCGCTGGGGGTACTTCGTCACCCACCACCGGCTCCCGTTCATCCTCGCCGGCGTGGTCGCCCTGGGCGCGCTTGCCATCCCCGCGGCGGACATGCGCCTGGCGCTGCCCGACGCCGGAACCGCGCCGGCCGGCTCCTCCGCGCGCCAGGCCTACGACCTCACCGCCGAGGGCTTCGGCCCCGGCTTCAACGGCCGCCTGGTCGCCGTCGTCACGGCCGACTCCGCGCCGGCCGCGCAGCAGGCCGTGGCGCAGGCCGCCACCCTGATCCAGGGCACGCCCGGAGTCCTCGCCGTCGCCCCGCAGGGCTTCAACGCCGAGGGCACCACCGCGCTGCTGAGCGTGATCCCCAAGACCGGCCCGACCGACGAGGCCACCGAGACGATGGTCCACGAGATCCGCGAGCGGGTCGCCGGCGTCTCCGGTGCGAAGGTCGCCCTGACCGGCGTCACCGCGGTCGGCATCGACATCTCCGAGAAGCTCTCGGACGCCCTGCCCGTCTACCTGCTGCTCGTCGTGGGCCTGTCCGTCCTGCTGCTGATGCTGGTCTTCCGCTCGGTGCTCGTCCCGGTCAAGGCGGCCCTCGGCTTCCTGCTCACCGTCGGCGCCACCTTCGGCATCACCGTCGCGGTCTTCCAGGAGGGGCACCTGGCCGACCTGGTCGGCCTGGACACGCCCGGCCCGCTGGTCAGCTTCCTGCCGATCCTGCTCATCGGCATCCTGTTCGGCCTCGCCATGGACTACCAGGTCTTCCTGGTCTCCCGGATGCGGGAGGACTTCGTGCACGGCGACACCGCCCGGCAGGCCACCGTCAACGGCATGGGCCACGGCGGCCGCGTCGTCACCGCCGCCGCGCTCATCATGATCTCCGTCTTCGGCGGCTTCGTGCTCATGGACGACGCGATCATCAAGTCGATGGGCTTCGCCCTGGCCCTCGGCGTCGCCATCGACGCCTTCGTGGTCCGGATGACGATCGTGCCGGCCGTCATGTCCCTGCTCGGCGAGCGCGCCTGGTGGCTGCCCCGGTGGCTGGACCGCGCCCTGCCCAACGTGGACATCGAGGGCGAGGGCCTGCGCGCGCACCTCGACCGCGACGCGGAGAAGGTCCCCGCGGGGGTCTGACCGGACGCCGCGGCCCCGTCCGGACGCGGGGCCGCGGCGGGCGGATCCCCGGCGGGGGTCGCCCGGGGCGGGCGGGTGCGGATAGGGTCCGGGGCGTGGAACCCGTCGTCGCCGTCCTGCTGGTCATCGCCCTGGTCGGCGTCCCGGCCCTGGTGCTCTGGCGGGTGCTGCGCGGGCGGCGGGAGCTGGGCAGCAGCCCGGCGGAGCGGGCCACGTTCGAGACCCTGCACACCGCCTCCCTCGCCGCCCCGCCGCTGCGCGCCGGCCTGACCGAGGCCGGCGCGCAGAAGGCCTCCCGGCACCTGCGCGCGCTGCTCGGCTCCCCGGCGCTGGCGATCACCGACGAGGAGCGGCTCCTGGTCTACGACGGCGCGGGCGACCACCACGCCCAGCAGGCGTTCGAGCACGCCGGCAAGACCCTGGCCGACGGCCGCACCCAGGTCCTCGGCCCGGAGATCGTCGCGTGCGACCTCCCGGAGTGCCCGATCCGCTTCGCGGTCGTGGTGCCGCTGACCACCGACGGCCGGGTGGTCGGCTCGCTGGCGGCCTACGGCGGGCACGCCTCGGCGGGGCTGGTCCGGGCCGCCCACGAGGTCGCCAACTGGGTCGACTCGCAGCTGGAGCTGGCCGAGCTCGACCGCTCCCGGACCCGGCTGATGGAGGCGGAGGTCCGGGCGCTGCGCGCGCAGATCTCCCCGCACTTCATCTACAACTCGCTGACCACGATCGCGAGCTTCGTCCGCTCCGATCCGGACCGCTCCCGGGAGCTGCTGCTGGAGTTCGCGGACTTCACCCGCTACTCCTTCCGGCGGCACGGGGAGTTCACCACGCTCGCCGAGGAGCTGCGCTCCATCGACCGCTACCTGACCCTGGAGCGGGCCCGCTTCGGCGACCAGTTGGAGGTCACGCTCCGGATCGCGCCGGAGGTGCTGCCGGTGGCGGTGCCGTTCCTGTGCCTGCAGCCGCTGGTGGAGAACGCCGTACGGCACGGCCTGGAGAGCAAGCCCGGCGTGGGCCGCATCTCGATCGTCGCCGAGGACGCGGGGGCCGAGTGCCGGATCAGCGTCGAGGACGACGGGGTCGGCATGGACCCCGAGCGGGTGCGCCGCATCCTGGCCGGCCGCGCCGACGAGCGGTCGGGGACCGGGGGAGTGGGCCTGGCCAACGTCGACGAGCGGCTCCGCCAGGTCTACGGCGACGAGTACGGCCTGGTGGTGGAGACCGGCCGGGGCGCGGGGACCAAGGTGAGCGTGCGCCTGCCCAAGTACCGCCCCGGGGTCTCGGCCCGTTGACCCCGCTTCCGCCGTCCCGCATGCTCTGCGCGGGACAGTCCCCCACCCCGGAGGTGCGATGAACGCCAGCCGTACCGGCATCCCCGGCCCGGAGCGGGAAGGGCCGGTCGCCAGGCCGGGGCGGGAGAGGCCGGCCCCGGACGGGCTGGGGCGGCGGTTCTGGACGCTGTTCTCCTCCAGCACCGTCTCCAACCTCGCCGACGGCGTGGGCCGGGTCGCCTTCCCCCTGCTGGCGGTGACCCTCACCCGCGACCCGGTGCTCGTCGCGGCGGTGTCGTCGCTGACCATCCTGCCGTGGCTGCTGTTCGCGATCCTCAGCGGCGCGCTGGTGGACCGGTTCGACCGGCGCCGGGCGATGATCGCCGCGCAGCTCGTGCGGGCCGCGGTCGTCGGCCTGCTCACGGTGGCGGTGGTGGCCGGGCAGGCGGCGCTGTGGATGCTCTACGCGGCGGCCTTCGTGCTCGGCGCCGTCGAGACGCTCTACGACAACGCCGCCCACTCCATGACGCCCGCGGTGGTCCGGCGCGACCAGCTGGAGAAGGCGAACGGCAGGATGGAGGCGGCCTCGACCGTCGTCGAGAACTTCCTCGGCGCCCCGCTGGCCAGCGCGCTGTTCGTCGCCGCCGCCGCGCTGCCGTTCCTGGCGAACTCGCTGGGCTTCCTGCTGGCCGGGGTGCTGCTGCTCCTGCTGCCCGGCCGCTACCGGGCCGAGCCGCAGGGGGAGCGCCCCGCGAACCTGCGCGCGGAGATGGCCGAGGGGGTGCGCTGGTTCTGGAACCACCGGCTGATCCGCGGGCTCACCATCGTGGCGGGCCTGTCCGGGGCGGCGTTCACCGCGGTGACGGCGGTGATGGTGCTGTACGTGACGGACGTGCTGAAGCTGCCCGCCGCCGCGTACGGCTGGTTCATGCTGGCCTCCGGGGTCGGCGGCGTGGTGGGCGGGCTGGTCGTGCCGGCGCTGGTGCGGCGCTGGTCGCGGGCCGCGGTGATGGCCGTCGCGCTGACGCTCCCCGGGCTCTGCTTCGTGCTCATCGGCGTCCTGCCGTCCCCGGCGGCGCTGGCGGCCTCGATGCTGCTGGGCGGCGGGTCGCTGCTGGTGTGGAACGTGCTGGTCATGTCGGTGCGCCAGGCCCTGGTCCCGCCGCACCTGTTCGGCCGCGTGCTCGGGGTGATCCGCACGCTGCTGTGGGGCCTGATGCCGCTCGGCGCGCTGGCTGGCGGCCTGCTGGCCCGCCTGTACGGCCTGCAGACCGTCGCGGTGGCCTGCGGCGGCGCGCTGGTGGTGCTCATGGTGCCGCTCTCGGTGACCCTGTACCGGCACCGGGCCCTGCTGCGCGCGCTGGACCGGCCGGAATCTGTTGACATGTGATGTCTGAATCATCACCCTTTAGGGGATTCCGTGGTGAACGATCCGGAGGAACGAGAGTGAGCGGCCTGCGCGTCCTGGCGGTGGACGACGAGCTTCCCGCCCTGGAGGACCTGGCCTACCTGCTGCGGGACGACCCCCGCATCGAGGAGGTGGCCCTCGCCCGGGACGGGGCCGCGGCGCTGCGCGCGCTGGACCGCGCCATCGCCGACGGGCGGCCGATCGACGCGGTCTTCCTCGACATCCGGATGCGCGGACTGGACGGGGTGGTGCTCGGTAGGCTGCTGTCGCAGTTCGCGAACCCGCCCCGGGTGGTCTTCGTGACCGCCTACGAGGAGCACGCCGTGGACGCCTTCGAGATCAAGGCCGAGGACTACCTGCTCAAACCGGTCCGGCCGGAACGGCTCGCCGAGGCCATCCGGCGGGTGTGCGTCTCGGCCGAGATCCCCGACGCCGACGGCGCCGGCCGTGCCGACCCGCAGACGATCCCCGTCGAGCTCGGCGGCGTGACCCGGTTCGTCTCCAGCACCGACGTCCGCTACGTCGAGGCGCAGGGCGACTACGCCCGCCTGCACACCGCCGGGGGCAGCCACCTGGTCCGCATCTCGCTGGCGACGCTGGAGGAGCGCTGGGCCTCGGCGGGCTTCGTCCGGGTGCACCGCAGCCACCTGGTCGCGGTCAAGCACATCGACGAGCTGCACATCGACTCCGGCCGCTGCGTGGTCCGCGTCGGCGGCACCGAGATCCCGGTCAGCCGCCGCCACACCCGCGAGCTGCGCGACCTGCTGGTGCGGCGGGCCCGCAAGGGCAGGTCCGAGTGACCGCCGGACGGGACGGCGGCGCGGCCGGCCCGGACGCGGGGGAGGACCCGGGCGGGAGCCCGCAGGACGCGGGCGGCGCGGACGCCGCGACCGCCTCCGGCGGGGCCGCCGGGCGGGCCGCGGGCGACAGGGGCGCCGAGCGGGCCCCGGGCCAGCGGCGCCGCGTCGAGCGGGCGCTGCGGGTGGGCGACCGGCTGGTCCGGCCGGCCGAACGCCCCCGCCGGGAGGTCGTGACCAGCCCCAGGACGCGGGCGGCGCGCCGCTCCCGGTATCCCGCCACCCGCGAGATCGACGAGCAGACCCGGCTGGGCGAGGTCTACATGCGCTCCTTGGTGCGCACCCAGTTCCGGCTCGCGTTGTTCGTGTGCACCGTGCTCGCCTGCGTGGTGGGGAGCATGCCGCTGCTGTTCCTGCTCGTGCCCGAACTGCGCGAGCTGCACCTGCTGGGCGTCCCGCTCCCGTGGGCGGTGCTCGCCGGACTGGTCTACCCCGCCCTCGTCGGCGGGGCCTGGTTCTACGTACGGCAGGCCGAGCGCAACGAACGCCACTTCGCCGACCTGATGGAGCGGCATTGACCGGGGACTCCGGGGCCGGGACCCGGGCCCGCCCCGGGACCCGGCGCGGCACCCGGGGTCAGGCACGGGGCGGGGGCGGGGCCGCCGCCCGGACCAAAGGCCCGGCGTGAACACCGCCTACGGGCTCGCGGCCGTCGTGGTCGTGGTGCTGGCCGCCGTCCTCATCGGAGCGTTCGGCCTGCGGCTGTCGCGCACGACCTCCGACTTCTACGTGGCCTCGCGCACGGTCTCGCCGCTCTGGAACGCCTCCGCGATCGGCGGGGAGTACCTGTCGGCCGCCTCCTTCCTCGGCATCGCCGGGCTGATCCTGGCCTACGGCGCCGACATGCTCTGGCTCCCGGTCGGCTGGACGGGCGGCTACCTGGTGCTGCTCGTCCTGGTCTCCGCGCCGCTGCGCCGCTCGGGCGCCTACACGCTGCCGGACTTCGCCGAGGCCCGCCTGGAGTCGATGACCGTGCGCCGCTGCGCCAGCGTGCTCGTGGTGCTGATCGGCTGGCTGTACCTCATGCCGCAGTTCCAGAGCGCCGGGCTGGTGCTGCGCACGATCACCGGGGCGCCCGCCTGGGCCGGAGGCCTGCTGGTGGCGGTCGTCGTCGCGGTCAACGTGCTGTCGGGCGGCATGCGCTCCATCACGTTCGTGCAGGCCTTCCAGTACTGGCTCAAGCTCACCGCGCTCGCCCTGCCCGTGGTGTTCCTGCTGCTGGCCTGGCGGGCCGACGGCGCCCCGTCCCCGGACGGGGACAGGCCCCCCGTCTTCGCCGAGAGGACCACGGTCACCGTCGCCACGGACGTCACCGTGCGGGTGGACGCGCCCGTCGCGGTGACGGTCACCGGGCGCCTGGACGGCCGCTCCCACACGCAGACGCCGCTCACGCTGGCCCCCGGGCGGCACGCCGTCGCCCACGGCGCGGTCATCGTCTTCCCGGCGGGCGCCGCCGTACCGCACGCCGAGAACCTGCCCGCGCTCACCGACCGGCAGTGGGCGCTGCCGCTGGAGAGCAGGGACCATCCGCTGTACTCCACCTACTCGCTGATCCTGGCCACCTTCCTCGGCACCATGGGCCTGCCCCACGTGCTGGTCCGCTTCTACACCAACCCGGACGGCCGGGCGGCCCGCCGTACCACGCTGGTGGTGCTCTCGCTGCTCGGCGCCTTCTACCTGCTGCCGGCGATCTACGGCGCGCTCGGCCGGATCTACGCCCCCGAACTGCTGATGACCGGCCGGACCGACGCGGTGGTGCTGACCCTGCCGGGACGGCTGGTCGGGGGGACGGCCGGCGACCTGCTGTCGGCGCTGGTGACGGCCGGGGCGTTCGCCGCGTTCCTGTCCACCTCCTCCGGGCTGACGGTCTCGGTGGCCGGAGTGATCGGGCAGGACATCCTGCGCGGCGGCGTGCGCTCGTTCCGGGTGGCGACCGTGCTCGCGGTGCTCGTCCCGCTGGCGCTGGCCACCGCGACGCGCTCGCTCCCGGTGGCCGACGTGGTGGGCCTGGCCTTCGCGGTCGCCGCCTCGTCGTTCTGCCCGCTGCTGGTGCTCGGCATCTGGTGGCGGAGGTTCACCGACGCCGGCGCGCTGGCGGGTCTGCTGGCCGGCGGGGGACTGGCCAGCGCGGCGGTGCTCGCCACGATCGTCGCCGGCCCCATCGGCGGCTGGGCCGGGGCCCTGCTGGCACAGCCGGCCGCCTGGACCGTCCCGATCGCCTTCCTCGTCATGGCGGTCGTCTCGCTGCTCACCCCCGGCCGCGTCCCCAAGGGGGTGGCCCGCACGATGGTCCGCCTGCACACCCCGGAGACGCTGAACGTCGACCGGGGGGACTGGCGGCCCCGCGGCTCCTGACGCCCCGGCGTATCCGGACGGTTCCACCGGGTAACTATCCGGACATCGGGGACGGTTCCGGGGGGTGTCCATGGGGAGGACGAAGAGGCGTGCCGCCGCTGCCGCGCTGGCCGCGCTGGTGCTGGCGGGTGCGGCGTGCGGCGGAGAAGGCGGTGGAGGGGACGGCGAGGCGGGGCCGATACCCGACGTGACACCCGACGACAGCCTGGTGCCGACCCGGGGCGGCGAGGACATCCCCGCGGTCGCGGCCGGAGCGCTGAAGGAGTGCGACCGCCGGCTGCGCGCCGGCGAGAACGCGCCCCTGGCCGCGTCGATGGACAAGCGCGCCTCGATGACCTCGCAGGTCACCCTGGCCGTCTGCCGGGCCTGCGGTGGGACGGCGAAGGTCAACCTCGAACGGTACCGGGAAGGGCTGGCGGACCTGCGCACGGCGGAGGAGCTGCGCGAGTACTTCCCCGGCTCCGTGCACGACGCGCTGCTGGAGATGACGCTCCGCGCCCAGGTGAGGGGGTACGTCGCGGTGGGGGACGAGGCGCGGGCGCGCCAGGCCCTCACCCGGCTCGTCCGGCTGGATCCGGCCGCCGCCGACGCCTACATCGGGGAGTGCGAGGCAGCCAGGCCACCGGGCTCGCGGCTGCAGTGCGAGGTGCCCGTGCCGCAGGACTCCCCGGAGACCTCGACGGTCTCGCCGAGTCCGCAGGACACCCCCACCGGGGAACCGGAGACCGCGGAGCCCGAGACGACGGAGCCGGGCACCCCGGAGGAGCCCACCGAGACCGGGACCGGGCCGGAGCCGGCGGAGACCCCGGAGGACACCCCAGCGGAGGAGCCCGAGACGATGGAGCCGGAGACCGCCGAGCCGGAGACGACGGATCCCGGGACGACGGAGGAGCCCGGGGACGGGCCGGGGGCCCCGCCGCAGGACGGGGAGGGCGGGTCCGGCCGGGAGGAGGGCCCCGATGGGGAACGGTCCCGAGGGTGAGGAGCGGGCCGGCCGGCCGGAGAAGGAGACGCACCCGGGGGAGGCCGGTCGGCCGGCCGAGGAGGCGGCCGGGGAGACGGCCGGGGAGGACGGCCGGCCGGGCGAGGAGCCGGCGGCCGGGGAGGAGGCCGCGCAGGAGGAGGCCGGCCGGGGGGCCGAGCGCGCCGTCTCGGACGCCACCCGGTTGTGGCGCGTCCTCACCAACATCGTGGCGCCGACCACGCTCGTCACCGGGCTCATGGTCTACTTCGGCTGGGCGCAGTCGGCCATCGTCTACCGGGCCTTCGGCATCGACCAGAGCGTGCTGGCCCTGTCCCCGCAGGACTACATGTTCCGCAGCGTCAGCGCGACGATGGAGCCGCTGGCCTGGCTGCTGTTCGCCGTCGTGGTCCTCGTCCCCCTCCACGTGCTGCTCATCCGGCTGCTCCTCCGCCACCGAGGGCCGGCGCGCTGGATCGTGGCCGGTGTGGCCGCGGCGGGGTTCGTGCTCTGCCTCGTCGCGATCGTCGGCAGCACGGGGGTCATCCGCTCCGCGCTGCCCGTCGTCCCGATGAGCCTCGGGCTCGGGGTGATGCTGCTGGGCTACGCCGTGCACCTGCGCACCGTGCTGGTGCACCGGCGGTTCTGGCCGATGGGGGAGTCGCCGGCGCTGCGGCTGGTGGGGCGGGTGTCCTTCGCGGGGCTGCTGATCCTGACGCTGCTATGGTCCACGGCCGTCTACACGCAGCTCCGCGGCGCCGACATCGCCCGCGACCTGCTGGCCGACGTCCGGCGGATGCCGTGGGCGGTGGTGTACTCGCCCGAACGGCTGCACATCGAGGGGCCGGGCGTGGTGGAGCGGGACCTCGGGGGCGGCGCGGCGGGCGGCAAGGCGCGCTACCGCTACCGCTACGACGGCCTGCGGCTGCTGCTGCGCGCGAACGGCAGGTACTTCCTCCTGCCCGTCTGCTGGACGGTGGGGGGAGTCTCCCGGGTGGTCGCGCTGCCCGAGGAGGCGTCCCTGCGCCTGGAGTTCTTCCGCATACCGCGCGGCTGGCGTCCGCGCTGCCCGGCCGCCTCGCCGCCGGGGCCGGAGCTCCCGCCGCCCCCGGCCCCCGGACCGGGTCCCGGTGGGCCGTCCTGACCGGTGGGCCGTCCTGACCGGTGGGCCGTCCTGACCGGCGGACCGTTCTGACCGGTGGCACGCCCCGCGCGGTGGCACGGCCCCGGCCGGGCGGTGACAGGACGAAGGCCCGTCCCTCATGCCGTTCGGCGCACGGGATGGACCTTTCACCGCAGGCCGTACCCAGCTGAACGCGGCCCGGCGGCGGCTGGGCGACGAGTCGTTCGGGAGGCCTCCTCGCGGGCCGCCGCCCGCTCCTACGGTGTCCGTGACTCAGATCACACCTGTGGGAGGTCTCCCCTTGACCACCAGACAACATGACGCATCGGTTTACGAACAGGTGCAGGAGAGTGAGCGGTTCCAGGAGCTGAAGCGCCGCTTCCGGGCCTGGACGTTCCCGATGACCGTTGCCTTCCTCGCGTGGTACCTGCTCTACGTGGTGTTGTCCGGCTGGGCGCGCGACTTCATGGGCACCAAGGTGCTGGGCAACATCAACGTCGCCCTCATCTTCGGTTTCCTGCAGTTCGTCTCCACGTTCGGGATCGCCTGGGCCTACTCGCGGCACGCCGAGAAGAAGCTGGACCCGATCGCCGACGAGATCCGGCACGACATCGAGGGGCGGACCGAATGAGCTCCCAGGTACTGTCCACCGTCCTGTTCCTGCTCTTCGTCGCGGCGACGCTGGGCATCACGTTCTGGGCCAGCCGCCAGACCAAGGACGCGGCCGACTACTATGCCGGCGGCCGGTCCTTCAGCGGCGCGCAGAACGGCCTGGCGATCGGCGGCGACTACATGTCGGCGGCGAGCTTCCTCGGCATCGCGGGCATCATCGCGCTGTCCGGCTACGACGGCTTCCTGTACTCGATCGGCTTCCTCGTCGCCTGGCTGGTGGCGCTGCTGCTGGTCGCGGAGCTGATGCGCAACTCCGGCAAGTTCACCATGGCCGACGTGCTGGCCTTCCGGATGAGCCCGCGCCCGGTCCGCACCGCGGCGGGCGTCTCCACCATCGTCGTGTCGATCTTCTACCTGCTGGCCCAGATGGTCGGCGCGGGCGCGCTGGTCGGCCTGCTGCTCGGCGTCACCTCGCCGGTGGGCAAGGCGCTGACGATCGTCGGCGTCGGCGTCCTGATGATCGTCTACGTGGTCGTCGGCGGCATGAAGGGCACCACCTGGGTGCAGATCGTCAAGGCCGTGCTGCTCATGGGCGGCGCGACCCTGGTCACCCTGCTGGTCCTCGGCAAGTACGGCTTCAACCTCTCCTCCCTGCTCGGCGAGGCCGCCGCGCAGAGCGGCAAGGGCGACGCCTTCCTGGAGCCCGGCCTGAAGTACGGCACCGAGGCGCAGGGCCTGGCCGGCAAGCTCGACCTGATCAGCCTCGGCCTGGCGCTGGTGCTCGGCACCGCCGGCCTGCCGCACATCCTGATCCGCTTCTACACCGTGCCCACCGCGAAGGAGGCCAGGAAGTCGGTCCTGTGGGGCATCGGCATCATCGGCGTCTTCTACCTGCTCACCCTCGTGCTGGGCTTCGGCGCGGCGGCCGTGGTCGGCGGTGAGGCGATCGCGGCCCAGGACAAGGCGGGCAACACCGCGGCGCCGATGCTCGCCCAGGAGATCGGCAGGCTGATCTTCGGCGATGTGGGCGGCACGATCCTGCTGGCCGTCATCGCGGCGGTGGCCTTCGCCACCATCCTGGCGGTGGTCGCCGGCCTGACGCTGGCCTCCAGCTCGTCCTTCGCCCACGACTTGTACGCCCACGTGTTCAAGCGCGGCAACGTCACCGACAAGGAGGAGGTCACGGTCGCCCGGATCTCCGCCTTCGTCATCGGCGCGTTCTCCATCGGGCTCGGCATCCTCGCGCAGGGGCAGAACGTGGCCTTCCTGGTCGCGCTGGCCTTCGCGGTGGCCGCCTCGGGCAACCTGCCCGCGATCCTCTACAGCCTGTTCTGGAAGAACTTCAACACCGCCGGCGCGGTCTCGGCCATCTACGGCGGCCTGGGCTCCGCGCTCCTCCTGGTGATCTTCTCGCCGGTCGTGTCGGGCAGCGCCACCGCGCTCTTCCCGAACGCCGACTTCGCGTGGTTCCCGCTGAGCAACCCGGGTCTGATCTCCATCCCGTTCGGCTTCCTGGCCGGATGGGTCGGCACCCGCCTCAGCAAGGAGTACAACGCCGCCAAGTACGCCGAGATCGAGGTCCGCTCGCTCACCGGCGTCGGCGCCGAGAAGGCCGCCCAGCACTAGTCCCCGGACCCCGCCACCGCGGGACCGCGGACACCCCGGTGCCCGGCGGACGGGGCCCGGCCGTCATCATCCGGCCGGGCCCCGTCCGCCCGCTCGCCCCGCCTGCCGTACGGCGGGCCCGGGGACCCGCCGTGCGGCGGCGGTTCAGCGGGACGCCCCGCCGGGGTTCAGCGGGACGCCTCGTCCAGCAGGGCCAGGTCCTCGTCGGTCAGCTTCACGTCGGCGACCGCGAGCAGCGGCCTGAGCTGCTCCACGTCGCGGGCGCTGGCGATCGGCGCGGCCACGGTGGGTTGGGCCGCCAGCCAGGCGAGCGCGATCGTGGCCGGGACGACGCCGTGGGCGGCGGCCACCGTGTCCAGGGCCTCCAGGACCCGCGGGCCGCGCTCGGTCGCGAGGTACTCCGACGCCTTGGGCGCGCGCGGGCTGTCCACCTCGGCGCCGGGCCGGTACTTGCCGGTCAGGAAGCCCCGGGCCAGCCCGAAGTACGGCGTGCTGGTCAGGCACCCCTCGACGACCGCGTCGCGCAGCGCGCCCTCGTAGCCGCGCTCCATGAGGTTGTAGTGCTGCTGGAGCACGCCGTAGCGGACCAGGCCGTCGCGGTCGGAGATCTCCAGCGCCTCGGTGAGGCGCTCGGCGTCGTAGTTCGAGGCGCCGATGTTGCGCACCTTGCCCTCGCGGACCAGCCGGTCGAACGCCTGCAGCGTCTCCTCCAGCGGGGTGTCGCGGTCGTCGATGTGCGCCCAGTACAGGTCGATGTGGTCGGTCTGCAGCCGCCGCAGCGAGTCCTCGACCGCCGCGCGGATGTTCGCCGCGGACAGGCCCTTGCGGGTGGACAGGGAACCGACCTTGGTCGCCACCACCATCCGGTCCCGGTTGCCGCGGGCGGCCATCCACTCGCCGATGATGGTCTCGGACTCGCCGCCGACATGGCCGGGGATCCACTCGGAGTAGGAGTCCGCGGTGTCGATGAAGTTCCCGCCCGCTTCGGCGTAGGCGTCCAGGACCGCGAAGGAGGCGTCCCGGTCGGCCGTCCAGCCGAAGACGTTGCCGCCCAGGCAGAGCGGGAAGAGGTTCAGCTCAGAAAAGCTCATGTCCGCCACTCTATTCCCCGCCGATCGCTCACTTCCGGAGCATCCCCGCAGATCATCTCGGCGCTACCATGTGCCGCGTCGGACGGACGGGCGGAGGCGGCTCGCATGGCACCCGGTTCGCGGTTGCGCGCGCTCCTGGTCGGGGCCGTGGTCCTGGTCGGCCTCTTCGTCCTGGTGGTGGCCGCGACGATCGCGCTGATCACCCGCCAGCGCGCACCCGTCCCCGGACCGGGCCGCACCGCCGCCCCGACCGCCCCCGCCACCGAGCGGCCGGAGGAGTCCGGGCGGCCTGAGCCCCCCGAGGGCGTCGAGGTGCTCAGGGAGCGGCGGCTCGACGGGCGCCGGCTGGACCTGACCCTGCGCTCGAAGGCCCTGGACGACGTCACCGAGGTACGGCTGCTGCTGCCCGAGGGCTGGTCCCCCGGCGCCGGCCGGACCTGGCCGACCCTGTGGCTGCTCCACGGCGGTCTGGACGACCACCGGGCCTGGTCGAGGTCCGACGTGGAGGAGCTGACCGCGGACGCCCCGGTGATCGTCGTGATGCCCGACGGCGGCAGGTGCGGCAGCTACTCCGACTGGCACAACGGTGGGCGGGGCGGCCCGCCCCGCTGGGCCACCCACCACCTGAAGGAACTGCTGCCCCTGCTGGAGAGCAGGTACGGCGCGGGCGGCGAGCGGGCGGTCGCCGGCTACTCGATGGGCGGGCAGGGGGCGATGCTCTACGCCGCCACCGGGAAGTTCGAGGCCGCCGCGTCCTTCAGCGGCGCCGTGCACACGCTGCTGCCCGGCGTGGACCTCGCCGTCATGCTCGGCACCACCGCCGGCTGCCCCGGCACCGACTGGAAGCGCGTCTGGGGCGACCCGCGCGGCGACCGGGAGGTCTGGGAGGAGCACAACCCCTACCACCAGGCCGCGAAGCTGCGCGGGGTCCGCCTCTACGTGGCCTCGGGGGACGGGCGCGCGGGCCGGGGGGAGCTGTTCGGCGACGTCACCGAGGAGCTGGCGCACAAGGCGGCCACCGCCTTCGCCGGCCGGCTGAGGGAGCTCGGCATCCCGGTCGAGACCCGCTTCTACCGGGGCAAGCACAACATGACCTACTGGAACAGGGAGCTGCGCCGGGCGCTGCCCATGCTGCTGTCCTCGATCGGCGCCGGAGGCTGAGCCGTACGGCGCGGCGCGCGGCCTCCGGTGGCCCGCGGCGCGTGCGGTTCCCCTGCGGGCGCGGGCGGGGCGGCCGGGCCGGGCCGTACGGGCCTGTCGCCCCGGCGGCATGGAATCCGTTTCGGCCGCGAGGTTATCGTCGGACCGTGGGAAGCCTCCGCCAGCGCACCAGGAGAGGACGGCGTACCGACGGCACGGGCGGCACCGCGGACGCCGGGGCGCGCGCACGCATCCTGGACGCCGCCGAGGAGCTGTTCGCGCGCCACGGCTACGAGGCGACCCCGACGGCGGAGGTCGCCCGGCTGGCCGGCGTGCCCAAGGGGCTCGTCTTCCACTACTTCCCGAAGAAGATCGACGTGCTGGTCGCGCTGGTCGACGAGCGCACGCTCGTGGAGGAGGCGCCGGAGGTGGAGGCCGTGCCCGGTGACGCGGCGGGCGCCCTGTCCCGGCTGGCCCGCCGCCTGCCGATCATCGCCTCCCCGGCCATGCGGCGCATCCTGTTCCGGGAGGCCGACACGCACGGCTCGGTCCGGGCCCGCCTCGGCCACCTCAACGGCGAGATCGTCCGCCGGGCGCGGTTCGCGCTGGAGCTGGCCCTGCCGGGCGCACGCGGCGACGCCGCCCGGCTGGAGGTCGCGGCGGTCACCTTCGCCGCCGTCCTGCTCCACCAGGAGAACCTCTGCCAGCTCACCGGCCACCACATCGACCCGGACGCGGTGGCCGAGCTGATCGCCCTGGCCCTCGGCTGATCCGCCGGCCGGGGCGGCCCCGGGGCTCGGCGGCCGCTCCCGTGCCCGGCGCCGAGGACCCCGCGGACCCGCGGTCCGCCCTCTCGCCCCCGGACGAGACCGTGCTCAGCCCGCGTGTGCCGCCGTCACGTCCCGGGACGGCGCGGGGACGGCCGGCGGCACCAGCTCCATCAGTTCGTCCATCGCCTCCTGGAGGTGCCCCATCAGCCGCCAGACGTCCTGGACCCGCTCCGGGCAGGCGACGAGGCCGAAGTCGAGCGAGCCGTCGTAGGAGAAGCAGGTGATGCTGAGCCCGCCGGTCGCGTCGCTGAGCACCGACATCGGGTAGTAGCCCAGCAGCCGGGCCCCGCACAGGTACAGCGGGAACTGCGGCCCGGGCACGTTGGAGACGATCAGGTTGACCGGCGGCGCGCCCAGCGCGGCCAGCCGGAAGAGCGCGGGGGTGGCCAGCGCGGTCACCGGCGCCGGCACCATCGAGGTCAGCTCGCTCGGCCAGGCCGACGGGGAGCCGGCGAAGCGGCGCTTGGCGGTGCGCATCACCGCCCCCACGGTGCGCAGCCGCTCCTCGGGGTCGGCGACGTCGGTCGGCATCGGGACGATCATGGCCGAGATCTGGTTGCCGACGGCGTCGCCGGCCCGGCCGCGCGCCGTGCGGACCGAGACCGGGACCGCGGCGATCAGCGGCCGGTCCGGCAGCGCGTCGCGCTCCTTCAGCCACGAGCGCAGGGCGGAGGTGCACAGCGCCATCACCACGTCGTTGACGCTGATCCCGAAGGTCCGGGCCGCCCGCCTGACGTCGGCCAGCGGGACGGAGCCGTAGGAGAAGCGCCGCCCGGCGCTGATCGGGCCGTTGAACGGGGTGCGCGGGGCCGCCAGCGAGGGCAGCGCCGGAAGCTTCTTCGTCTCGCCCCGGATCATCCGGGTCGTGGCGGCCACCAGCCGGGCCCCCGGCAGGGTGGCGGCGACCGGGATCGCGTCGAGGTCGGCCACGGCCCGGCCGAGGGAGCGCAGCGCCCGCAGCGGGTGGGTCGCCGACCGGGTGACGGCCCCGGCGAGCATCGTGACGAGCCCGGGCGCGGCGGCCGGCGCGTGCTCCGCCGGCGGCTCGACCGTCCGGGGTTCGGGGGTCAGGTCCAGCAGTGCGGCCAGGGTCTCCGCGCCCGACACCCCGTCGATGGCGCAGTGGTGGACCTTGGCGTAGAGGGCCGCCCGGCCGCCGGTCAGGCCCTGGATCAGGTGCATCTCCCAGAGCGGGTGGCGGCGGTCCAGGCGCCGCTCGTGGAGCCGGGCGACCGCCTCGGCGAGCTGGGCCTCGTCACCCGGCATCGGCAGGGTCGTCTCGTGCACGTGGCGGGTGAGGTCGAAGGAGGGGTCCTCCGCCCAGTAGGGGTGGTCCAGGCCGAAGGGCACGCTCACCAGGCGGAGTCTGAGGGCCGGGGCCAGGTGCAGCCGCCGGCGGAGGAGGCCGAGGAGGTCCTCCCGGGTGATCCGGCCGTCGGGGGCGCCGGAGGGATCCAGGACGGCGACGCCGGCCACGTGGACGGCGGTGGTCGCCGATTCGGCGTGCAGGAACTGCGCGTCGAGCGGGGTCAACTGGCGCATCGGCTGAGCCTCTCGGCGAAAAGAATGGGAACGGCCACTCGGAACGGACTCTGGAACGGACTCTGCCATCATCACCCCGGTTCGTTTCGTCTGCGTTTCCGTGGAGCGACTGTAGGAGTCTTTCAGATGAAATCAGCAATCGCGAACGTTGATTTCGGTAACGTGTCCTGCCTGATCAGAGCATGTGCTGGTCATGCGGGGAAGCGGGCCCGCGGCCCCGTTGAGGTGATGTTTCCGTACTGCTGGCGGTTTCGCTAGACGTTTATGACCCTTACCGGATGGCGCACAACCGCGTCAAAGAGATAACCCAATTCGTTGTAAGGGCTTTCCAGCGGCTGGGTCGCGCCGGTGGCGTCGCGGGCCCGGGCGAGCAGGAGGTGCGGGCCGGTCCGGCGGGGGCTCCAGGTGACGTGCCAGCGGGTCCAGGCGCAGGCGACGTGCGGGCCGCCGTGCAGGCAGGCCGGGCGCCAGGTGCCGCCGGCGTCGGTGCTCACCTCGACCGAGGTGATCCGGCCGCGGCCGGACCAGGACCGGCCGTGCAGGACGTGCTGGCGCCCGGCGGCCAGGACGGCCTCCCAGGGCAGCTCGAAGGCGCTCTTGACCCCCGTGACGGTCAGCGGGGGGCCGCCCTGCGGGGGGTACGGCCCGCCGGACATCCGGTAGAACTCCGTGGTCCACGGAGAGGAGAGCGGGCGGGTGGAGACCTCGATGTCGCCCACCCACTTGACCGAGGCCAGCCCGATCCAGGACGGCACGACCAGCCGGACCGGGTGGCCGTGGTCGGGCGGGAGCGGCTCGCCGTTCATCTCGTAGGCCAGGATGACGTCGTCGAGCGCCTTGGCGGCCGGGAGCGGGCGCCGCACCCGGCCGTGGTCGACCCCGCCGGCCACGTAGGCGGGGTCGAGGCCGCGGGGCATCACGTCGACGGCGTCCGGGGTGATCCCGGCCAGGTCCAGCACCGTGGACAGCGGCACCCCGCGCCAGCGGGCCACGCCGGCCGCGCCGAGCCGCCACGGCGTGCCGGAGACCTCCTGGTGCTGCTGGTCGGCGAAGAACCGCCGGCCGTTGCCCGCGCACTCGATCAGCACGTCACGGGTCACGGCGGGCAGCGCCAGCAGCTCCTCGTAGCCGAAGCTCCTCGGGTTGCGCAGGCCCGAGCCGTGCAGCTCCAGCCGCCAGACGGCCGCGTCGACGACCGGGGTGCGGGTGTGGTTGCGCACGAAGAAGCGGTCGGCGGGCACGTGGTAACCGGCGTCGCGCATGGCCTCCCAGCGCATCTCGGCGCAGGAGCCGTGCACCGCGAACAGCTCCGGCGGCAGCGGTTTGACGATGGCCGGCGCGGCCGGGTCCTCGTGCGGCATGGCCACCCCCTCCCATTACTTCTATTCCCTACTAGGAAAGCATGCAATATGGCGGGGGGTGACGGCTCCTCAGCGGCCCAGGAAGGCCAGCAACCGCTCCAGCGGCCAGGTGTTGATCACGTCTTCGGCGGTCAGCCAGGCCCGCTGGGCGATCCCGACGCCGAACCGCTGGTTGGCCAGGTGCGGCACCGCGTGCGCGTCGCTGTCGATCGAGAAGACCACCCCGTGGTGGCGGGCCAGCCGTACCAGGTGGTCGGGGAGGTCCGAGCGGTCCGGGAAGGAGTCGATCTCCATCGCCGTGCCGGTGCGGGCGGCGGCGCGGAAGACCTCGTCCCAGTCGGCGTCCACCGGCTCGCGCCTGCCGATCAACCGGGTCGTGGGATGCCCGATGACGTGCACGTGCGGGTTCTCGCACGCCGCCACCAGCCGCCGCGTCATCTCCTCGCGCGACTGGGTGAAATGGGAGTGCACGCTCGCCACGCACACGTCGAAGCCCGCCAGGACCTCGGCCGGCCAGTCGACCGAGCCGTCCGGGCCGATGTTGAGCTCGGTGCCGTGCAACACCCGCATGTCCGGATATCTACCCTGCAGCTCCCGGATCCGCTCGCGCTGCTCCAGCGCCTTGTCCAGGGTCATCCGGTGCATGGCCAGGTCGGGGGCGTGGTCGGTGATCGCGTAGTAGGAGTGGCCGCGTGCGCGGGCGGCGGCGACCATCTCCTCCAGCGGGGCGATTCCGTCGGTCAGGTCGGTGTGGGTGTGCAGGTCGCCCTTCAGGTCGTCCAGGGTGACCAGCTCCGGCAGCCCGCCCCGCGCCGCGGCCTCGATCTCCCCGCCGTCCTCGCGCAGCGCCGGGGGGACCCACTCCATGCCGAGCGCGCGGTAGACGTCCTCCTCCTCGGCCGCCGCGACCAGCCGCTCGCCGTCGAACAGGCCGTACTCGGAGAGCTTCCAGCCCTTCTTCACCGCGATCTCGCGCAGCCGCACGTTGTGCGCCTGCGACCCGGTGAAGTACAGCAGGCCCGCGCCCCACGACTCCGCCGGGATCAGCCGCAGGTCCACCTGCACGCCCTGGTGGGTGCGGACCGAGGTCTTCTTCCCGCCCGAGGCGATGACCTCCGCGACGTACGGCTGGGCCTTGAAGACGTCCATCAGCGACTCCGGCGCCACCGCCAGCACGTCGACGTCACCGGCCGTGTCGCGCATCCGGCGCACCGAACCGGCGTAGGCGATGCGCTCGGCCCCGCCCTCCAGCGAGGCGACGATCCGCTCGGCCAGATCCGCGGCCACCCCCAGGTGCACCCGGACGCTGGTCCGCGCCAGCTGCTCGACGCCGCGCAGGAGGTTCTCCTCCGTCTTGGGGCCGAAGCCCTTGACGCCCTTGAGCCGCCCGGCCCGGATCGCCTCGACCAGCGCCTCCGGGGAGTCGACGCCCAGCTCCTGGTAGAGGAAGACCGCCTTCTTCGGCCCGAGCGAGGGCACCCGGGTCAGCCGGCGCACCCCCTCGGGGACCCGGGCCCGCAACTCGTCGAGCTGCCGGAATCCGCCCCGCTGGAGGTACTCCTCGACCTTCTTGGCGATCGCCTCGCCCACCCCCGGCACGCTCCGCACGGCCACGGACGCGATGTCCTCCGGGAAGCCCGCGATCGCCTTGGCCGCCTTCTGGTAGCTGCGGACCCGGAACGCGTCGCCGCCCGTCATCGCGAACAGCTCGGCGTACTCCTCCAGGGCGGCGGCCACATCGTCATTCGCTCTCGCCATGCCGCCACCCTAGGAGATCACCCCGACGGTTTCCGGCACCGCGGGACCGCACCGGGACCGGGGCCGGGCCCGGCCACGGTTCCGGCTCCGGCCGCTGTTCCGCTCCCGACCCCGGTCCCGGCGCCGACACCGGCGCCGACCCCGGTCCCGATCCGGGCACCGGCGCCGCGGGCGGCAGGAGCCGCGCCATCGGGGTGGGCAGCCACCAGCAGCCCCGCCCCAGCAGCCGCATCAACGCCGGAACCATGACCAGGCGGACGAGCGCGGCGTCGATGGCGATCGCCGCCGCGACGGCGAAGCCGAGCTGCCGCACCTCCAGCCGGTGGCCCGCCATCAGCCCGGCGAAGGTGACGACCATGACCGCGGCGGCCAGGGTGACCGTCCGGGCGCTGTGCCGCAGCCCCAGGGCGACCGCCTCGGTGTCGCCGGCGCCCGCGCGGCGGTACTCGGCGATGCGGCGCACCACGAACACCTCGTAGTCCATCGAGAGCCCGAACACCAGCGTGAGCAGGGCCACCGGCAGCATCGCCGAGACCGTGCCCGTCCCGGACGGCCCCTGGAACACCCAGACGGTCAGCCCGGAGGCCGCCGCGACCGCCAGCAGGTTCAGCAGCACCGCCTTCAGCGGGAGCAGCACGCTGCGGAAGGCCGCCATCAGGAACAGCAGCGAGCCGGACAGCACCAGGGCGGCCACCCCCCAGAGCCGGTCCGTGCTCGCCTCACCCAGGTCGGCCATCAGCGCGGCGGGCCCGCCGACCAGCACCGGCTGCCCGGCGGGCAGCGTCCGCGGGGCCAGCTCCGCCGTGATGCGCGCGTTCAGCGCCGCCGCGCCCGCCCGGTCGGGGGCCTGGTCGCTCAGCACCATGACGACGGTCAGGTCGCGGCCGTTGTCGGCGGGCACGGCCAGCGCCACCCGCGGGTCCCCGCGCAGCGCGGCCACCAGCGCGGCGGTGTCCACCGGGGGAGCGCCCGGAGGGTGGGGGAGCAGCACCGCGCTCAACCCGGCCACCCCGTCGGCCTCCATCCGGGCCAGGCCGCGGCCCGCGTCCGTGCCCGCCACGGACGACCGGTCGATCTCCATGCCCAGCCGCAGGCCCGGCAGCGGGGCCGCGGCCAGCAGCAGCAGCGCGGTGGCGCCCGCCAGGTAGGGCCACGGGTGGCGCATCAGGTGCCGCGCCCAGCGCGCCCAGCCGTCCTCGCCGCCGCGCGCCCGGCGCCGGGGCAGCGCGCCGAACGCCAGGAAGCGGTCGCACCCGGACAGCAGGGCCGGCAGCAGCGTCAGCGCCGCGGCCGGCGCCGCCACCGCCGCCACCGCGGCGGGTCCCGCCAGCGACCGGACCAGGTCGACCCGTACGGCCAGCAGCGCGCACGCGGCGAGCGCGACCGCCACCGCGCACCAGCACACCGTGGCCCCCGCGGTGGCCGACGCCGCCCCGGCCGCCGCGGACCGGTCGAGGCCCCGGCCCCGCGCCTGCCGGTAACGCGCCGTGACCAGCAGCGTGTAGTCCAGCCCCAGCCCCAGCGCGACCGAGCAGGCGACCGTCAGCCCCAGCGTGTCCGGGCCGGACTCCGGACCGGAGCCCGCGCCCGCCGCGGCCAGCACCCCGGCGGTGACCGCGACGGCGGCCCCGGCCGCGGCCAGCGGGACCAGCGCCGCCCCCAGCGAGCCGAGCCCGACGGTGAGCACCAGCAGCGCCAACGGGACGGCCATCGCCTCGGCGCTCCGCAGATCGGCCAGATCGACGTCCTTGACCTCGGTGAACAGCGGTGTCATCCCGACCAGGGACACGCCGACCGCGCCGCCGGAGGCCTGCTCCACGGCCCGGCGCAGGACGGCGCGCTGGTCGGCCAGCCGCCGCTGCCGCGCGGTCGCGTCCCCGGTCAGGCCGACCAGCGCGTACAGGTTGCGCCGGTCCTGCCCGGCCACCGGCGGCAGGACGTGGACCGCGCCGACCCCCGGCCGGCCGGCCAGCGCCCGCAGCGCCGCGCCCACCGCACGCAGGTAGGCCGGGTCGTCGGCCCGCAGGCCGGTCGGAGCGGCCGAGGCGGCCGGGGGGATCGAGGTGAAGGCCGCGACCACCTGCTCGGCGCCGGCGTCCGGGAACCCCCGCTCCAGCAGCTCGGCGGCCCGGGCCGAGGGGGAGCCCGCCACCTGGAGGGACGGGGCGCCCAGCGTCCGGGCCAGCCCCGGCAGCAGCGCCAGTGAGACCGCCACGGCCAGCAGCCACGCCCCGATCACCGTCCGGTGGTGCCGCGCCGCCCACGCCCCCACCCGCCCCGCGGGGCCGGCGGCCCGCTCCGGCGGGCGGGGAGGAGCGCCGGACCCGGTGCCGAGGCGTTCGGCCGGCAGCGTCATCGATCGTCTCCAGCGTGGGGCCCCGGCCGTCCGGCCCGGAGCGCTGACGAAGGAGCCGGTCCGCGCCGCCGCGCGGACGCCGTCCGGTCCGGCCGGGACAGCCGCCGTCGATCCGCGCGAACCCGCGGATCGCCTCCGGGGACCACCACCGCATGCTACAGATGGTCACTGTAAAACCACTCTGTGTCACAGAAGTCGCCAGGGGGAACCCATGACCGTCCCATCCCGGATCTCCGGCCGTACCCGTCCCGCCCGACGCCGCGTGTCACGCCCGGCGGTGCTCGGCCCGCTCGCGGTGCTCGCCGCCGTGCTCGCCGCGGCGGCCCCCGTCACCCCAGCGGCGGCGGCCCGGCCCGCCGCGCCGTCCGCCGTGCCCTCCGCGGTGCCGCCGACCGTGCCCGCCGCGCCGTCCGCCGTGCCCGTCAGGCTGGCCTGTACGGTGGCCACCGAGCAGGGGCGGCCGGTCACCTTCACCCCGGCGGTCGGCCTGCTGCCCGCGGACGTCACCGCCAAGGGCACCCTCCGGCTGAGCTCCTGCACCTCCCCCGACGGCTCCCAGCCCCGCCTCAGGAGCGGCCGGCTGACCGTGCGGGGGACGGGACGGGCCAGCTGCACCGGCGTCACCGGCCTGCGCAGCCGGGGCACCATCACCTGGTACGACTCCCAGGGGCGCGCCGCGGGCACCTCCAGGCTCCGCACGGAGTCCAGCGAGCTGTCCGGGACCAACCCCGCCGACGCCCTGCTGGTCGGCAAGGTGGTCTCCGGCCCGCTGAAGGGGCGCCGCGTCGAAGGGCGCGCCACCCCCACCACCGGCCTCACCTCCTGCACCGTCAGCGGCGTGTCCGCCGTCGAGGGCAGCGGTCGGCTGACCGTCTCCTGACGGGACGGGACGGGGCGCGTCGTCAGGAACGCACCTGGTAGACGTGGTTGACCGGGGTGGAGGCGACCAGGCGCACGTCGGTGAAGCCGGCCTCCTCCAGCACCCGGCGCACCGCCCGCTCACCCGCCTGCGCGCCCATCGCCGCCCCGCCCTGGGAGACGGCGTTGGGCACGCACAGGTAAGTCGAGGCGGCGTAGAACATGCGCCCCATCGGGTGGAAGTTGTCCTGGACCCGGTCCCCGGCGGCCGGCTCCACCAGCAGCCAGGTCCCGCCCTCGCCCAGCGCCTCGCGCATGCGCCGGGCCGCGCCGACCGGGTCGCCGTAGTCGTGCAGGGCGTCGAAGGTGCAGACCAGGTCGTAGCCGCCCGCCGGGACGTCGGCCGCCCCGCAGACCGTGAACCGTGCCCGCTCGGAGACCCCGGCGGCCTCGGCGGCCTTGCGGGCCCGCTCGATCGAGACGTCGTGGTAGTCGAAGCCCTCGAACTCGGAGGCCGGGTAGGCCTGGGCCATCAGGATCGTGGTGACCCCGTACCCGCAGCCGACGTCGGCCACCCGGGCGCCCGCGGTGAGCCGCTCGTGCACCCCGTCGAGCGCGGGGATCCACTCGCTCAGCAGGTGCGCGGCGTACCCGCTCCGGAAGAAGTCGGCGACCGTCGCGACGAGCTCGTCGTCCTGCTCGTGCCAGCCGATGCCCTCCCCGCTGCGCATGGCCGCCTCCAGCCGGTCGAGCCCGGTCAGCGCCCGCACGGCGAAGCGGAACATCGCCCCCAGGTTCACCGGCCCCTGCGGGTTGAACGCCAGCGCGTGCTCCGGCGCCATGCCGTACCGGTCGCCGTCCGGATCGTAGGTGAGATAGCCGCCCGCCGCCTGGGCCCTGGCCCACTCGCGCACGTAGCGCTCGGCCGTGCCGGTCCGCGCGGCCAGCTCGGCGCTCGTCAGCGGCCCGCGGCTCAGCGCCTCGTAGAGGCCGAGCCGCAGCCCCAGCACGGCGAGGCCCGCCGAGGTCGTCGCCCCGGCGTCGGTGACCGCCCTCTCCAGCAGGCGGTCCAGCCGCTCCGAGTCGACGGCCAGGGAGGCGGGGTCCGGCCACGCGCCGCCCGCCTGCGGGCCCGCTGAGACGGTGTCGGGATGAGACATGATCAGATCCTTCCGGTCCATTCCGTGAACGGTCGTCCGGAAGCGTGCCCGCGCCACGGGACCCCCACCATGGATTTCGGCACACCGGAACCGTGCACTATGACGCGGTGCCGGGAACGTTCCAGGGGAACACTCCCGATATGACCACTTCGGCCGAACTCGTCGGCGACCTGGCACCGGACCGTCCCGGCGAGGTCCTGACCGCCCTGCGCGCGGTGTCGGACGCGCTGCGCGCCGAAGGCGACGCGCGGGCGATCTTCCCCGACGTCTACGCGGTGATCACCGAGGGGGTGGTCGACGGCCTGGCCGCCGGCCTCTTCACGCAACCCGCGTTCATCTCCCGGCTGGCCGGCCGCTTCGCCCGCCGCTACCTGCAGACGCTCTCCTGGTCGCTGTCCGGCCTGCCGCAGGACTGCACCGCCTGGTCCGCCGCCTACGGCCAGGTCGGCCGGGCCGGCGTGGCCGCCATCCAGCACGCCGGACTCGGCATCAGCGCCCACGTCAACTTCGACCTGGCCCTCGGCACCGCCGAGGTCGTCGAGGAGCTCGCCCCCGCCCGCGACGCCGCGCTCCTGCGCGCCTTCAAGCGCGACTACGACGCGGTCAACCGCGTCCTGAAGACCGCGACGCCCCGGGTGATGAGCCTGCTGGCCGAGCGCTACGGCTGCCCGGTCGCCCCCGTCTTCACCGGGGTGGCCGGCTGGCCGGCCCGCACGCAGGCGCTGGCGACGGTCGTCCAGTGGCGCGAACTGGTCTGGCGCAACACGCTGGACCTGCTCGGCGCCTCGGACCCGGCCGCCCGGCAGGCCGTCGTCGACCGGCTGGAGCTCAACTCCCGCGTCGCCGCCCTGTTCATCACCGGGCCGCCCGTGGTGGCCCCCGCGGTGGACCTCACCCGCCGCCTGGCCCGCACGATCCCGCCCGTCCCGGCCGGTCTGGCCCGCCGCGTCATCCGCACCATCGGCGCCTGAACCGCACCGGCGGGCGCCCGGCGCCCCGAGGACTCCGGCCCGGGACCCCGGTGCGGGCCGGAACGCCCGCGCGGGAGCCGCCGGGAACGTCCGCGCCGGAAGGCTCCCGACGCCCGCGCGGGGCCGTCCGGGGATCCGGCGCGGGGCCGGTCAGAGGCTGACGGGCCGGGGCCGGTACGGTTCGGCGAGGAAGGCCAGCTCCTTGTCCGTCAGGGCCAGGTCCACCGCGGCGACGGCGTCGTCGACGTGCCGGTCCTTGGTCGCGCCGACGATCGGTGCGGTCACCTGGGGCTGGTGGAGCAGCCAGGCCAGCCCCACCTGGGCCGGGGGCACCTCGCGCTCCCGGGCGACCTGGGCGACCCGCTCCAGGACCTGCCGGTTGTTCTCCTCGTCGGTGTAGAGCGCCCCGATGCGGGGGTCGCTCCCGGTGCGGACGGTGCTCCCGCCGGAACCCGCGCGGGCGATCAGACCGCGGGCCAGCGGGCTCCACGGGATGACGCCCACGCCCTGGTCGGCGCAGAGCGGGAGCATCTCGCGCTCCTCCTCACGGTAGAGGAGGTTGTAGTGCGGCTGCATCGAGACGAACTTCGTCCAGCCGTGGAGTTCAGCGGCGTGCTGGGCCTTGGCGAACTGCCAGGCGGCCATGCTGGAGGCGCCGATGTAGCGGGCCTTGCCCGCCTGCACGATCTCGTGCAGCGCCTGCATGGTCTCCTCGACCGGGGTCTCGTCGTCCCAGCGGTGGATCTGGTACAGGTCCACGTGGTCGGTGCCCAGGCGGCGCAGGGAGGCGTCGATGGCGGCGTGGACGTGCTTGCGGGACAGGCCGCGGTCGTTGGGGCCCTCGCCCATGGGGAAGTAGACCTTGGTGGCCAGCACGTAGTCCTCGCGGCGGGGGAACATCCGGGCCAGCAGCCGGCCGGTGACCTCCTCGCTGGCGCCCTGCGAGTAGACGTCGGCGGTGTCGAAGAACGTGACCCCGGCCTCGACGGCCCGGCGCACGATCGGCTCGGCGGCGCCCTCGTCCAGCACCCACTCGCCCCACCTGGCGGGGTCGCCGTAGCTCATCATGCCGAGGCAGACCCGGGAGACCTTCAGGCCGGTCGTTCCCAGACGCGCGTACTCCATCGCGAACCCTCCCGATCTCGACGACCGCCCCAGCCTACGGCCATCCCTCGGACCCGCACCGGTGAACCCCGGCCGCCGGGGCGACCGGGCGGCGCCGGGAGCCGCCTGCCCCGGCGGGTCAGGGACGCCTCTTCGGCCGGGAACCGCACCACCAGCTGCCGCGGGCGCTCACCGTCACCGTGTACGCGCCCGCCCTCCCTGGAGCGCCGGGTGCGGTGAAGAGCTCCGCCTCGTGTCCCGGGCCTTCCGCGCTCTCCCGGTTCAGCGCTCCGCGGCCCGCTCCCAGATGCGCCGGGAGTCCTCCAGCGGATAGGGGGCGTCGGAGGGGACGGTGTCCCAGATCCGGGTCAGGCGGGCCCGGAGGTCGAAGCGCGGCCAGCCGGGGTCGCCGGTCGCGGCGAAGGAGGCCCAGGCCGTACGGATCCGCTCCGACAGGGCGGGGAAATCCGTAGGCGGCGGGGAGCCCAGGAAGCGGGCCGCGAAGCGGCCGTCGCCGTTGCCGAAGGTGAACGGCACGTCCACGCCGTGCCCGGCGCCGAGCACCGGCCCCCGCCAGGCGAAGTCGTACAGCCAGGTCCGGCCGCCCGCCGCCGCGTGCGCCTCGGCCGTCCAGGTGGTCGGCATCCGCACCAGCGCGTCCGACATCACCGCGGTGAACAGGTCGGCGTCGGAGGCGCCCGGGTGGGCGCGGCGGTAGGCGGCGGCCGCCTGCCCGCCGAGTCCCAGCGCGGCGGCCGCGGCCTCGGGCCCGGCGCCCGGGGGAGGGCCCGCGGGGGCGATCCCCCGGTACTCCTCGTGGGTGAAGCCGCAGACCAGGTCCGCGTCCCGGCCCGCGCCCGCCCGGAGCGCCTCCCACGGCGGGCCGGTGACCAGCTCGCCGTCGACGACCGGGCCGAACGCGCCGCCGCCCGCGCCGGCGCCGGTCGGCGCGTCCTGGACGGCCAGGATCGCCTCGGGCGGCAGGGCGGCGAACCCCTCCCAGGTGGCGGGCACGCCGGCCGCCGCGGCCAGCGCCCCGGTGACCCGCTCGGCCTCGGCGGTGCTGCGGTAGCCGGCCGGGACGCTCTGCGCGATGACCCGCCGGAGCAGGCCCCGGGCGGCCGGCGCGGCCAGGAGCAGCACGGCCGAGGCCGCTCCCGCGGACTGGCCGAAGACGGTGACGTTGCCGGGGTCGCCGCCGAAGGCCGCGATGTCGCCGTGCACCCACTCCAGCGCCGCGAGCTGGTCGAGCAGGCCCCGGTTGTCCGGGACGCCGGGCAGGTGGCCGAAGCCCTCGAAGCCCACCCGGTAGTCGGCGGTCACCACCACGACCCCCGAGCGGGCCAGTGCGGCGCCGTCGTACTGCGGCATCGCGGCGGAGCCCGCCTTCCACATGCCGCCGTGGATCCACACCATGACCGGCAGTCCCGCGGCGCCCGGGTCGGGGGTCCAGACGTTCAGCGTCAGGGGGGCCAGGCCGTCGCCGGGGCGCCAGATCGGCGGCACCCCGGGGGCCGGGGGCGACTGCGGCGGGGGCGTGCCGAACGCGGCGGCGTCGCGCACCCCGTCCCAGGCAGGCGGCGGGGCGGGCGGGCGGAAGCGGAGCGCGCCCTGCGGCGCGGCGGCGAACGGGATGCCCTTGAAGGAGACGGCGCCGTCCCGGGCGCGTCCTCGGACCAGGCCCCGGCGGGTCTTCACCACGGTGTCGATCATGTGCGGACGCTATCGGGCGGGACGGACGGAAAGCGTCCGCCGCGTGGCGGATTCCGGCGGGGCGGGACCGGCCGGATCACCGGTTGCGGGGCGGCGCGGAAAGACCTGGAGACGACCGCTCACCGGGCGGCGGCGCGGCCGGTGATGAAACTTTCATGGGGCGCCGGGGTCGCAGAGGGCTCCCGGAATACGGCCTGAGCTGGTCGGACGGCGATCGGCCGGCTGGGGCGGCGAGTGGAGTGCCTTTGGCGCGCCGCCTCCTTGTGATTTACTGGCCCTGCTGTTGGAAAGCGCTTTCCAGAAAGTTGCCGCGTACTCGTCGGTCCTCGCGGAGAGGGGCTCGCCTTGAGCGGAACGGCAAGGAGCAGGGCGGGCCCGGCCGCCGACGCCGCGTCGGCCGCCATCACCGGCGCGGGCTCCGGAGAGACCACCTCCTGACGCGCTCCGACCCCGGTCGGGCGTCACACCCCCTTCAACCGAACTGGAGTTCACCGTGCGTAAAGACAGAAGGCTGGCGGTCGTGCTGGCCGCCGCTCTCGTGACGGGCAGCGGGCTGGTGACCGTGTTCGCCACGGCCGCCTCGGCGGCCCCGTCCAACGGTAACTACACGCTGGTCAACGCCGGCAGCGGCCTGTGCGCCGCCGTGCCCGGGCAGAGCACCGGCGACGGCGTCCAGCTCGTCCAGTCCACCTGTGCGGGCTCCGCCGGGCAGGTCTTCACGCTCACCTCCTCCGGGAGCGGCTACCAGATCAAGGCGGCGCACAGCGGCAAGTGCCTCGGCGTCCGCGACGCCTCCACCAGCGCAGGCAAGGCGGTCCAGCAGGAGTCCTGCACCTCGGCCGCCTCGCAGACCTGGCAGCTGACCGCGTCCGGCTCCAACTACCGGGTGGTCAACGCCAACGGAGGCAAGTGCCTCAACGTCAAGGACAACTCCACCTCCTCCGGCGCCGTGCTCCAGCAGAACTCCTGCGACTCGGCGGCCACCAAGCAGTGGACGCTGCGGCCGGCCGGCGGGGGCGGCACGCCCGACCCCGACCCCACGCCGACCGTGACGCCCACCAGCGGCGGCGGTGACGGCAGCGGCTCGTGGCCCACGGCCACCGGCAGCGTGCACCAGACGGAGACCCGCAACGTGGGCTCGTTCTTCGACGGCGGCATGAAGCGCTACTACGGCATCGGCGACGGCGGCCAGAGCGAGAGCCAGGATCCGATGTTCGTCGTGGCCAACGGCGGCACGATCCAGAACGTCATCATCGACGCCCCGGCCGGTGACGGCATCCACTGCGAGGGATCCTGCACCATCCGCAACGTGTGGTGGAACGACGTCGGCGAGGACGCCGCCACCTTCCGCGGCTCCAGCTCCTCGGCGGCCTACCTGGTGGACGGCGGCGGCGCCAAGTCCGCCTCCGACAAGGTCTTCCAGCACAACGGCGCCGGCACGGTGACCATCCGCAACTTCCAGGTGCACAGCGCCGGCAAGCTGTACCGGGCCTGCGGCAACTGCTCCACCTCCTACCAGCGCCACGTCGTGATGGACGGCGTCACCGCCCGCTCCACCAAGGTGCTGGCCGGGATCAACTCCAACTGGGGCGACACCGCGCGCTTCAGCCGGATCACCGTGTACGGCGACACCACCATCTGCGAGCGGTACAAGGGCGTGCCGAAGGGCAGCGAGCCCAGCAAGATCGGTGAGGGCCCCGACGGCACGCACTGCCGGTACTCCGAATCCGACATCACCCGCCGGTAGACCCCGGGGCGGGCCGCCGGACGCCGCCCACCCCGCGCCGGGCGGGCCGCCGCCCGCCCGGCGCGCCCGCCCGGCACCGGCCGGGCCCCGTACGGGGCCTGGCCGGTGCCGTCCTCGGTTCCCTCAGGCCGATCACCGCGGCGGGACGGCTTGGTAGCCTCGGCGGGTGACGACGATCAAGCAGATATCGCTGGGCGTCACCGACGACGTGCGGGCGGGGGAGTTCTGGCGCCAGGCGCTCGGATACGTGCGGCGGCCGCCGCGTTTCGAGGGTGACGACTGGATCGTCCTGGAGCCTCCGCCGGGCGTGCCCGGGGCCGCGATCGCGATGGACGTGAGCCGGAGCCCCGCCGAGGAGTTCCCCCGGACGCACCTCGATCTCGACGCGGGGGACCGCGATCTCGACGAGGAGGTCGACCGGCTGGTGGCACTGGGCGCGCGGCGGGTCGACTGGCCCCACTATCCGGACGACCCGCGGCCCGAGGAGCCGGCGTACGTCGTGCTCGCCGATCCCGAGGGCAACCGGTTCTGCGTCGAAGGACGGCGTTCCGGGCGCCCCCACGCGGCTTCCGGGCGCCCCCACGCGGCCGAGGCCGCCCCCGGCCGGCGCGGGGAGACCGCTGGGGCCTGAGCGCGCAGCGGCCACCCGGCGGCGACGGCCTCGTACGTCCCGGCGCGACCGGACGGCGCTCCGCCCCGCGGGGCGGCAGCCCCCGCGGGGCGGGCCCTTTCCGGAGCTCAGCGCGGAGTCTGCTGGTGAAAGGCCAGTTTCCAGCCGTCCTCCCGGAGCACGTACAGGCTGCTCATCAGCGCCGAGTACGCGGGAGCGCCGTCCCGCCTGGCGACGGCGCCGTAGGTGACCAGCGCGGTGCCGCGAGCCGGTTCCGTGACCCGCAGGTCCTGGAGCTCGTAGGACGACCAGGGCCGGCCGGACATGGAGGCGACGACCGCCGCCCGGTCGTCGAGCACCGTGCCGCCGGGCAGGAGCATCACGACCGTGTGGTCGAGGACCCGCTCGTAGAACTCGGTGGCGGCCTGCGGGGTGGAGGACAGGGCCTGCCAGCCCTTCGTCTCGAGGTCGGCCGGTTCGTCGAGCGTCATGGTCATATCCCACCCTCCCGTCATCGAGGTGATCGATCGGCGTCCGCCTGCCCCGGCCGCGCCCGGTCATGCATCGTCAGGGTACCGATCACGGCGGGGACCGCACCCGGCGCACCCGTGCGGCACCGGAGCGGGCCGGTCGTAGCCTGGCCCGCATGAGCACCGAGGTGGTCTACGACGAGCGGCTCCGCATGGTCCCGGCGGACCGGGACGCCTACGCCGCCCGGGTCGAGGCACTGAAGGCGGATCTGGAGCGGGCCGAGCGGGAAGGGCCGGCCGGGCCGGGCGAGGTGTTCCGGCTGCTACGGCGGATCGGGTCCGGACTGGTCGTCCTCGGCGCGTACGGCGAGGCCGTGGCCTGCCTGGAGCGGGCCGTCCCCCTGGCGGGGGAGGACCCCGCGGCCAGGGCGGCCGTCCGGATCAACCTGGCCGACGCCCACCGCTACGCCGGGGACCTGGAGCGGGCCGAGCCCCTCTATCTGGAGGCGCTCGCCGCCGCCCCGCCGGACATGCGCGACTTCGCCCTCCAGCACCTCGCCAAGCAGCGCATCGACCAGGGCCGCCTCGCCGAGGCGGAGGACCTGCTCCGGCGGGCGCTGGAGCTGCGCAGGGCGAAGGGAGAGCCGGAGCTGATCGCGTCGACGGAGCGGACCCTCGGCCACTGCCGCCGCCTGGCGCGACGCCGCCCCTGAGGATCCGGCGCGGGTCGGCGGGCGGTCAGGACGTCCGCCGACCCGCGCCGGTCCCCGGAGCGACGGGTGCTCCGCCCGCCGCCCCGGGGGCGCGGGCGGTCAGTCCATCGCCGACTCGCCGCCGGGATAGGCGAAGGACGAGCGGGGCGAGTAGAAGCCCCACACGACCTGCAGCGGGTCGGCGGGCCGCAGCGCGTGGACGGGGTGGCCGGGCTCCAGGAACTCCAGTGACAGGACCTCGAAGGGATCGACCGGCTCCGCCACGAACGGGTAGATCCCGCTCATCCGCCGCCCGCCGGCCTCCGTGATGTAGCGCAGCTGCCCGCGGTTGACCGCCGTGCCGGTCTCGCCCACCCGGGCGGTCGTCCGGATCACCGGCACGCCGTCGGCCTCGGTCGTCGCGACGAGCCTGCCGTCCTCGACCTCGATGACGGTACGGCCCGGGGTGGCGGGCACGCCCCGGGCCGCGGCGTACTCGCGCACCACCGCGCTGGAGTTGAAGTAGTGCGTCCACCAGCGGCCGGGGGTGACGCCGTCGGGCGCGTAGGCGTCCTCCAAGTCCGGCCCGATGTAGGTCAGCGAGTACGCGCCGAACCCCGAGGTCTGCTCGGGCCGGTCGACGACGTACTGGTTCATGAAGACCCGCCGGTCGGCGGCGGGCTTCAGCCCGTCGGGCACCAGGGCCGCGACGGCGTCCGGGTCGGCGGGCAACCAGCCGAAGTAGATCATCCTGCTGTCGACGACGAGCTGGGGCGGAACGAGATCGGCCACGGCGTCTCCCTGCCATCGGCGGTGTGTAACCGGAACGTACGCCGGACCCGCGCCCGCGACAACGGGGCGCCGGTCCCGGGGCGGTCGGACCGTACGGCCGCCGGGCGGGTGAGGGCCTCACAGGAGCAGGTTGAGCAGGACCGTCAGCAGGATCGAGAGCAGGACCGAGACGATGATCATGGTCAGGCATCCCGCCCGGCCGCCGACGAACCCGACCTCCGTGTTTCCGATGCGCATGCCGTCCCGCTACCCGCAGGCGGCCGGGGAAACCGCCGCGCGGGGCGCGCCCGCTCCGGCGGGGTGACGCGGCCGGGGCCGTCCCGCCGGAGCGGGCACGCCCCGCGGCGCGGTCAGGCGGCGGGCGACCAGACCAGCAGGCCCAGGCACATCTCGTCGCTGGTGCCCTCGCCCCACACGACGTAGCGGGGCGGCAGTCCGCGCAGCGCGGGCAGCTTGGCGCGCAACCCGGCGTCGTGGGTGCAGGTGACCCGGAAGGTGTCACCGGCCTTGACGGCGACCGGTTCGGGCAGCGGGCGGACGGCCTGCTCGTCGAAGTCGTAGTTCGGGATGTCGAGCAGGGTCTTCGCGCCGGGCGTGCCCGGGTTGAGCTCCACCTTGATCGAGCGGCCGAGCAGGTGCATGTGCCCGGCGGCGGCGTAGACCGTGCCGGCCCGGTCGGTCCTCCGGTCGCAGCGCTGGGTGGGTCCGGCGGCGGGGGGCCTGCCCCCGGAGCAGAACCGGTTGAGGACGTCGACCATCGCCATGGCCTGGTCGCCGAAGCGGGCGGCCACGTCGCGGACCGCGGCCCCGCGCTCGCAGAGCGGGCCGGACTCGCCGGGCGCGCAGGGCAGCTCGACCGGCGCGGTGATCAGCGCGGTGTCCAGAGGGGCGAGGTCGGACGTCCCGTCGGCGAGCCGGAGCCGGATCCCGGACCGGTCGCTGCCCGCCGGCTCGCCCCCTGTGGCGAGCAGGTTGTAGTGCACCTGCACGACCAGCCGGCTGCCGGGCGGCATCGGGTAGCCGACCTTCTGCTTCAGCAGGGTCTCGTCCGCCCCGGGCGCCCAGTGGCCGATCCACGCGCCGTCGTCGAAGCCGGCGTTGCCGAAGCAGGTCCATCCGTCGCCCGGGGCCGCGGCGTCGGCCTTCTCCGCCTGCTCCGCGGCCCGCGGGCCGACCCGGAAGATGATCGCGTGGTGCACGAGGCCGGTGTTCTGCGGCAGGAACTGGCTGCCGGTCAGGAACGCCCGCTCCTTCAGCCCGGGGTCGAGCAGGAAGCAGCGGTACTCGTCGGTCGCCCCGGCGGGCGCCTGCGGCGTGTACGGCCGGGGCAGCGCGAGGTCGACGAAGCGCTCGGAGTCCCGCAGCGGCGCCGCGGGCGGCGGCTGCGCGGCCCTCCCGTGGCCGCCGTGCGCTCCGCGGCCGCCGCCGGCCGCGCCGTCCGGTGCGCCGGAGGCGGACGGGTGGCGCTGCCCCGCCGCGTGTCCCGCGCCCGCGCCCGGGGAGCAGGACGCCAGCAGGACGGCGGCGGTGAGCGCGGCCGCCGCCGCGCCGGCCCGCCGGCCCGCCGGACGGATCGCGTTTCCCATGGCGGCTCCTGTTCTGCCGGGTGTTCTGCCTGCTCCGCCGGGGAGGACCCCGCGGGGCGGGAACGGGCCGGGCCGCCGCCCGGTTCGCCGGAGCCGGGACGGGGCAGGGGGCGGGGCCGCGGCGATGCGGCGTCCGGGCCCCTCCCGGGGCAGGATATGCTCCGAACACAATTTGGTTTTGGTTTTTGTGGAAAAGGCGGTCTGCGGCAGTGGATGTTCTGGCCCGTAACAACGTCACCATATCCGGTAATCTTTCTGGAAAAACCATTGTCTTTTCTCATGGATTCGGGTGCGACCAGAGCATGTGGCGGTTCGTCGCCCCCGCCTTCGCCGACGACCACCGCATCGTGCTCTTCGACCACCTGGGCTACGGCGGCTCCGACCTGGCGAGCTACTCCGCCGAGCGCCACTCCTCCCTGGACGGCTACGCCCGCGACCTGCTGGAGATCTGCCGCGAACTGGACATCGAGCAGGCCGTGTTCGTCGGCCACTCGGTCGCAGCGATGATCGGCGTCCTCGCCGCGAACGAGGAGCCGGAGCGCTTCGAGCGGCTGGTGCTGGTGGGTCCGTCGCCCTGCTACATCGACGACGGCGACTACGTCGGCGGATTCAGCCGGCAGGACATCGACGAGCTGCTCGAATCGCTCGACAGCAACTACCTCGGCTGGTCCGGCGCGATGGCCCCGATGATCATGGGGAACCCGGACCGCCCCGAGCTGGGGGAGGAGCTGACCAACAGCTTCTGCCGCACCGACCCCGCCATCGCCCGGCGGTTCGCGCGGGCGACCTTCCTGTCGGACAACCGGGACGACCTGCGGCGGGTGCGGGCCCGCACGCTCGTCCTGCAGTGCTCCGAGGACGTGATCGCCCCCCGGCAGGTGGGGGAGTACGTCCACCGGGCGATCCCGGGCAGCGAGCTGGTCCTCATGAAGGCGACCGGCCACTGCCCCAACCTGAGCGCCCCGGAGGAGACCGTCGAGGCGATCCGCTCCTTCCTGCGGGACTGAGCGGGGACGGAGGACCTCTCCCGTGGCCCAGCCGGACGAGACCGCCACCCGCGCGGGCGGCACGCCGCCGACCGGTCCCGTCGAGGACGACTTCGAGGACCTGTACGAGAACGCGCCGTTCGGCTACCTGTCCACGCTCACGGACGGCACGGTCGTCCGGGCCAACGCCACCTTCCTCGCCATGACCGGCTACACCCGCGCCGACCTGGTCGGCCGGACGCGCATCCACGCCCTCCTGCCGGTGGGCGACCGCATCTTCTACGAGACCCACTTCGCACCCCTGCTCGTGATGCAGGGCGAGGTCCGGGAGATCGCGGTCGAGCTGAAGCACGCAGACGGCAGCCGGATCCCGGTCCTGCTCAACGGGGTGCTGAAGGCGGCCGCCGGAGGGCGGCCGGCGGTCATCCGGCTCTCCGCCGTCGCGGCGGCCGACCGCAGGCGCTACGAGCGGGAGCTGCTGCACGAGCGGCGGCGGGCCGAGCGCTCCGAGGCCGAGGCGCGGCAGCTCGCCCACATCCTGCAGGCGAGCTTCGTGCCGTCGGCGCTGCCGGAGGTCCCCGGCCTGGACGTCGCGGGCGTGTACCGGCCCGCCGGGCACGGGGACGAGGTGGGCGGCGACTTCTACGACCTGTTCGAGACCCCGCACGGCTGGGGGCTCTCCCTCGGGGACGTGTGCGGCAAGGGCGCCCGCGCGGCGGTCGTCACCAGCCTGGCCCGGTACACGCTGCGCGCCGCGGCCATGGGGGAGCCCCGGCCCGGCCAGGTGCTCTCCGTGCTCAACCAGGCGCTCCTGCGCGAGCGCGGCGGCCGCTTCCTGACCGCGGCCTACGCCTGGATCCGGCAGACCGGGCAGGGACGGGCCCGCCTGGCCCTGGCCCTCGGCGGGCACCCGCCGCCCCTGCGGGTCCTGCGGGAGGGCGGGACGGAGGCGGTGGGCCGCCCCGGGGACCTGATGGGCGTCTTCGCCGACCCGCGGCTGCACGAGACCGAGGTGGAGCTCTCCCCGGGGGACGCGCTGCTGTTCTACACCGACGGGATCACCGAGGGACGCGCCGAGGAGGGGATGTTCGGCGAGGAGCGGCTGGCGCGCTCGCTGGAGGCGGCCCGGGGCGCGGACGCGGCGGGCATCGCCACCCGGCTCGTGGAGGAGGTGGTGGCGTTCCAGTCGGGGCTGCCGAGCGACGACATCGCCGTCCTCGTCGTGCGGGTGCCGGACCGGGCCCCGCGATCCCGGTGACCGGGGGCCCGGCAGGCCCGACAATCGAGATCATGAGCTCATCCAGGCACGACCACCCCCTCCCGCCGCCCCGCGTCGAGGAGGTCTCCGACGGCGTCTACGCCTACGTCCAGCCCGACGGGAGCTGGTGGATCAACAACACCGGCTTCCTCGTGGGGCCGCGCGGCGTCATCAGCGTGGACTCCTGCTCCACCGAGCGGCGGACCCTGGCCTACCGGGAGGCGATCAGGTCGGTCACCGACCGCCCGGTCACCACGCTGGTCAACACCCACCACCACGGCGACCACACCTTCGGCAACTCCGCCTTCCCCGAGGCGACGATCGTCGGGCACGAGAAGACCCGCGAGGCGATCCTCGCCGAGGGCATCCCGTCCTACCTCGGCATGGCCTGGACCGAGGTGGAGTGGGGGGACCTCGAGGCCTGCCCGCCGTTCCTTACCTACACCGACCGGGTGACGGTCCACGCGGGCGACCTGCGGTGCGAGGTCCGGCACATCGGCGTCCCCGCGCACACGACCAACGACTCGATCGTGTGGATCCCGGAGCGCCGGCTGCTGTTCTCCGGCGACCTGCTCTTCAACGGGGGCACCCCCTTCGTCATGATGGGCTCGGTGCGCGGGGCGCTGCGGGCGCTCGACGAGATCCAGGCCCTGGGCGCGGAGACGATCGTGCCCGGCCACGGGGCGGTCTGCGGGCCGGAGGTGATCGACCGGGTCCGGGGCTACCTGCGCTTCGTGTGGGAGACCGCCGAGCGCGGCCGCGCGGCCGGGCTGTCGCCGCTGGAGGCGGCGCGCGGGACCGACCTCGGGGAGTACGGCGCCCTGCTCGATCCCGAGCGCATCGTCGGCAACCTGCACCGGGCCTACGCCGAGCTGGACGGCCTGCCCCCGGGAGAGCCGATCGACCTGGTCACCGCGGTCCTGGAGATGATCGACTACAACGGGGGCAGGCCGCTGACCTGCCTGGCGTGACCGCGCCGGGCCGGCCCGCACGCTCCCGCCGATCGGTCGGGCGGCGGGGCCTCGCGGGCCCCGCGCTAGGCGGTCAGGTGGCGGGACCACCACTCCAGGACGGCCTCGAAGCGCTGCAGGCGGTGCCGGGGCCGGCCGCTGCGGCTCAGCTCGTGACCCTCGCCGGGGAAGAGCAGGAACTCGGCGGGCACGCCGTTGCGGCGCAGGGCGACGTACATCCGCTGGGCCTGCTCGACCGGGCAGCGCCAGTCCTCCTCCGAGTGCACCACCGCGAACGGCAGCCGGATCCGGTCGGCGTGGTGGAGCGGGCTCATCGCGCGCTGCGTCCCGGCGTCCGGCCCGCAGTAGGCCTCGGCGAAGTACCAGCCGATGTCGGAGGAACCGGTGAAGGAGTCCCAGGCGTTGACCGCGCGCTCGCTCCAGGCGGCGCGGAAGCGCTCCCCGTGGTGGGCGGCCAGCCAGCTGGTCATGAACCCGCCGTAGGAGCCGCCCATCACGCCCACCCGCCCGGCGTCGCACTCCGGCAGGGCCAGCGCCGCGTCCAGCAGGGCCAGCACGTCGTCGGCGTCGACCGTGCCGAGCGCGCCGATCACGGACCGGCCGTGCGCCTGGCCGTACCCGGCCGAGCCCCGGGGGTTGGGCAGGACCACCGCGTAGCCGGCGGCGGCGTAGACCTGGGTCTCGTCGAGGAAGCCCCAGCCGTGCTGGTGGAACGGTCCGCCGTGCACGTTCAGCAGGACCGGGTGCGGTCCCTCGCCCTCGGGCAGGGCGATCCAGCCGTGCACCGGATAGCCGTCGGGGGCGACGGCGGTGATCTCCCTCAGCGGCCGGACCCCGGGGAGCGGCCCGCAGAAGTCGGCGAGCGTCCGGTCGGCCTCGACGACCTGACCGGGGTGCTCGGGCGTGGAGACCACCGCGACGGTCCGCCCGCCGAAGGCCGCGAACGCCTTGACGCATCCCCGCTCGCCCAGCACGACCGGCAGCTTGCCCAGCGGCGTGCCGGCGGAGTCGAGGGGCACCAGGCGCAGCTCGATCGCGCCGCGCACCCGGACCGCGACCAGGACGCCGCCCTCGGCCGGCAGCGGCGGCAGCGACTCGCAGTCCACCGACTCCTCCTCGGTCAGCCGCGTGCCGGTCGCGGGCCCGCCGCCGGCCCGCGAGGAGGCGGCGGAGGCGAGGGCGGCCGGGGAGGCGCGGTAGAGCCCGGTGTTGCGGGCCACCGCGTGGATCCCGGAGAACTCGGTGCCGAGATAGACCACGTCGCCGCCGGGCAGGACGGCGGGGTGGCCCGCCGAACCGGCGCTGCGCACCGCCAGGACCGGTTCCCCGCCGAGCGCGGGCACCGCGTACAGGTCGGTGTGCAGGCTCTCGGGGTCCAGGTCGCGCGGGGCCGAGACCAGCAGGTGCTCCTCGCCGTACCAGCAGGGGTCCTCGACGTCGTAGCGGCCGTCGGTCAGCGCCACCGGCTGGGGGATCTCCGCCAGCGCGTTGACGACGTACAGCACCAGCCGCCGGTCCTGGATGAACCCGACGCCGTCGCGGCGGTAGCGGAAACCGGTGATGCGGCGCGGCGCCTCGGCCGCCGCCTCCACGCCCTCCTCGGTGCCGTAGCGGCCGGGCTCGGGGACCCGGGCGGTGAACGCGATCCGCCGCGAGTCGGGCGCCCAGACCGGCGTGCCCGCGCCGAGCGGCAGGTCGGTGATCGCACGGGGTTCGCCCCCGCCGGTGGGCATCACGTGCAGCTGCGGGCGCCCGCCCGCGGCGGCCCGCAGGAAGGCCACCCAGGCGCCGTCGGGCGAGATGCGGGGGGAGGTGTCGAGGTCCCCGTGGGTGAAGGGGACGGGCGGGCCCTGGGGCGGGATCCGCCACAGGCCGCCCCGGTAGGCGTCCGCCTCCAGGTCCGGGTGGGCCACGTCGACCAGCAGGAGGTCTTCGTGGAGGGTCACGCTGCCGGGAACGTGCAGCAGGGCGAGGTCTTCTGGGCGCATGGCCTGGGACGTTATCACCCGATGAAGAACGCTATACCGGCTTCCGGGTCTGTCCCGATCACACGTCGGGTACCGGTTCACCGAATCGATGGAACCGTGACGCTCAGGGACGGAACGCCGGTGAACGGACATGCCATTAAAGCGGTCAAGAGGGTGCTCTACCGAGCCGTGTACGGCTCGCGCTACGACGACGTGCCGTGGAGCCAGCGGCTCTACGTCCGGCCCGGTGAGAGGCACGTGCGCCAGGCGCTGTGGCGGCTGCGGCTGCGCCGGGCCCCGCTGATGACGCTGGCGGAGTACCGGCAGCGCACGAAGCTCGGCGAGCTGGAGGAGTTCGTCGTCTGCCACCTGTGCGGCGACAGCCGCCAGCAGCCGCTGTTCACGCCCGCCGACCCCAAGGGCAGGTGGAGCTACCACGTGGTGCGCTGCCCGTCGTGCGGGTTCCTCTACCGCAACCCCAACATCCGGCCCGACCGCCTGGGCGACCTGTACGCCGACAACTACAGCGCCTTCCTGACCGGCAAGTACGCCGCGGACCGGCAGCGCCGCTACCGGCTGACCATGGACGCCTTCCACCCCGTCTTCGCCGAGGGCGCGGGACGGCGGCTGCTGGACTTCGGCTGCGGGGCCGGGCTCTTCCTGGAGCTCGCCGAGCAGCGCGGGTTCGACGCGGCCGGGGTCGACCTGTCGCCGGACTCGGTGGTGGAGGCCAACCGGAGGCTCACCCGGGCGCGGGCCTACCACGGCGCCCCCGAGGACGTCCCGGAGATCGCGGTGGGCGGCTTCGACGTGATCACCCTCTGGTCGGTCCTGGCCCACCTGCCCCGGCCGCTGGAGGACTTCCGGCGTTTCCGCAGCCTGCTCGCGCCGGGCGGGGTGCTGATGATCCTCACCGTCAACGCCGCCTCGCTGCAGCTGAAGGCGTTCGGGAGCGAGTGGAACGGGTTCACCAAGAACCACCTGATGTTCTACTCGGCCGAGACGATGCCGGTGCTGCTGCGCCGTACCGGGTTCGCCGGGGTGGCCTTCGCGCCCTTCTACGGCGACACCGTCGAGGCCGGGACCACGAAGCTGTCCGAGCCGATGCGGCGGCGGCTCCGCCGCGCGGTCGAGGCCTCCGACGGCGGCAACATGCTGCGCGCGCTGGCGTTCGCCGACGACGAGGCGATCGACCGGTGGGGCGGCGGCCTGAAGGTCCGCCGCCTGCCCAAGCGCGAGGGCTGAGGGCCCCGGGGGGGCGGGGCCGTCGCGGCGGCGTCGCGGCGGCCACCGCCCCGGGCCCGCGGGGCCGGGCTCAGCGGGCGGTGAGCCCGGCGTCGTGGGCGACGAGCGCGGCCTGGGTGCGGTTGGCGCAACCGAGCTTGGCCAGGACCCGGGAGACGTATCCCTTGACCGTGGTCTCCTCCAGGTACAGCCGACCCGCGATCTCGGCGTTGGACAGGCCCTCGCCCAGACCGGCCAGCACGTCCCGCTCCCGTCCGGTGAGCTCCGCGACGGCCCGGCGGGCCCGCTCGCGCGCGCCGCCGTCGCCCCGGGCGAACTCGGCGATCAGCCGCCGGGTCACCGACGGGGCCAGCATGGCGTTGCCCGCGGCCACCACCCGGACCACGGTGATGATGTCCTCCGGCCGGGTGTCCTTGAGCAGGAAGCCCACGGCGCCCGCGCGCAGCGCCCGGTACACGTACTCGTCCAGGTCGAACGTGGTCAGCATGATGACCTTCGGCGGGTGCGGCAGCCGGGTCAGCCGCTCGGCGGCCACCAGCCCGTCCGCGACGGGCATGCGCACGTCGAGCAGGACGACGTCCGGCCGGTGCGTGACCGCCTGCTCCACCGCCTCGGCGCCGTCGTAGGCCTCGGCCACCACCTCGATGTCCCCGGCGGTGGCGAGCAGGGCGCGCAGGTGGGCGCAGACCATGCGCTCGTCGTCGACGAGCAGGACGCGGATCACGGGGCGCCCCCGTGCACGGGCAGCTCGGCGCGGACCTCGTAGCCGCCGGACGGGGTGGGCAGGGTCCGCAGGGTCCCGCCGACGAGCGCGACCCGCTCGCGCAGGCCGAGCAGCCCGGCGCCGCCGCCGGGCAGCGGGTCGTGCCGGGCGGCGGCCGGGGCCGGGCCGTTGGCGACGCGCAGGCGGATCCGCTCGGGCCCGGAGTCGACCTCCACGGCGACCGGGGCGCCGGGGGCGTGCTTGCGGGCGTTCGTCAGCGCCTCCTGCACGATCCGGTAGGCGGTCCTGCCGACCGGCGGCGGCGTCTCCACCGGTTCGCCCGTCTCCACGAGGTCCACCTCGACCCCGGCGGCGCGGTTCTCCTCCACCAGGGTGCGCAGGTCGGGCAGGGCCGGGGGTGGGGCCAGCGGCACCCGCTCCAGCGCGTCGCCCGAGCGCATCACCCCGACCACGGCCCGCAGCTCGTCCAGGGCCTGCGAACCGGTCTGCCGGATCTGCTCCGCGATCGACGCGACCTCCTCCGGGGGGATGCGCTCCGCCTGCGCGCGCAGCCGCAGCGTCCCCGCCTGGAGCACCATGAGGCTGACCCGGTGCGTCACCACGTCGTGCATCTCGCGCGCCAGCCGGGCCCGCTCCTCGGTGCGCGCCCGCTCCACCCGCGCGCCGCCCTCCCGCTCGGCGAGGTCCCTGCGGGCGCGCACGTACAGGCCGAGCAGGAGCGGGGCCGCCACCATCGAGCCCGCCGCGGCCAGGTGCTGGAACGGGGAGCCGTCCTGGCCGGAGTCGGTCACGGCCCACCCGGCGCCCGGTCCGGGCGGCGCCGTGGCCCACGACGGGTCGGACCGCGCCGCGACCCATCCGGTGGCCAGCACGGTCAGGGCGGCGACCCCCCACAGCAGGCGCGGGTCGCGGACGCGGGAGGCGAGGGCGTACACGGCGAACGGCAGCGCCAGCGGCACGCCGCCGGCCAGGCTCGCGGCGGCGACGCCCAGCGTCAGCGGCGCCGGGCGGCTGCGGCGCAGGACCAGCGCCGCGCCGCAGGCCACCTCCACGGCCGTGTGCGGCACCAGGCCGTGGCCGCCCGTGTCACCGGCGGTCGTCCAGCTCCCGGCCGCTCCGGCCGCCGCCACGCCCAGCGCCAGCAGCGCGTCGGCGAGCAGGCTCCGCCATCCGATCTCATGCACGCGCCATACCGTATCTGGACATATCGCCCTTGATTACCGTCGCGTGCCGAATGCCGACCTTCGCCGGGCGGACATCCTCCTTTCGTAGGTACCGGCCGCCCTCCGGCGGCGCCGCAGGCAGGGGGCGAGGCCGGTCCGTTCCGCGCTTCCGCGGACCACCCCGCCCGGCGGAGGCTTGTCGGCGTGCCGCTCCGCCTGGGACCGGCACGCCGAGCAGATCCCGCGGGCCGGTCCCGGCCCGCCCCACCGAGAGGAACACCCATGACGACCACGCGACCCCGCCGCCTGCGCGCCGCCGCCGTCCTGGCGGCGCTGACCGTCTCCGCCGTCCCGGCGTGGGCGGCGGCCGCCGCCGCGGACACCGGTGACGACGTGGTCGCCGCGGCCGACCGCGGCGCCCTGAAGGCGGCCCTGGGCAAGGTCGTGAAGGAGGGGGCGGTCGGCGCCCAGGCCGAGGTCCGCGACGAGCGCGGCCGCTGGACCGGCCGGAGCGGCACGGCGAGACTCGGCACCGGCCGGCCCGTGCCGGAGAACGGGCGGTTCCGGATCGGCAGCACCACCAAGCCCTTCACCGCCACGGTGGTCCTGCAGCTGGTCGCCGAGGGGAAGGTCTCCCTGGACGACACGGTCGAGCGGTGGCTGCCCGGCCTGGTCCCCGGCGGGTCGCGCATCACCGTCCGGCAGCTGCTCAACCACACCAGCGGCCTGTTCGACTACCTGCAGACCGAGGGCATGCCGAAGGACGGCGGTGACGTCCTGCGGGACGGCCGGCGCACCTACACGCCCGAGCAGCTGGTCCGGACCGCGGTGGCGAACCCGCCCTACTTCGCGCCCGGCGCGGGCTGGATGTACTCCAACACCAACTACATCCTCGCCGGAATGATCATCGAGAGGGCGACCGGGAACACCTACCGCGAGGAGGTCGCCCGGCGCATCCTCAAGCCCCTCGGGCTGCGGGACACGTTCCTGCCCGGCACGTCCGTCAGGATCCCCGGCCCGCACGCCCGGGGCTACTTCCCGCGCACCGTCGACCCGGTCGGCAGGCTGGTCGACGTCACCGAGCTCAACCCCTCCTTCGCGGGCGCGGCGGGAGAGATGATCTCCACCACGGCCGACGTCGGCAGGTTCTTCACCGCGCTGCTCGGCGGGAAGCTGCTCGCCCCCGAGCAGCTCCGGGAGATGACCACCCTCGTGGACATCTCCCGGCAGACGGGCGTGCCCGGCCTCGGGTACGGCCTGGGCCTGGAGTCGGTGAAGCTCTCCTGCGGCGTCAGGAGCTGGGGCCACGGCGGGAGCATCCCCGGCTACGCGACCTACGTCGGCTTCACGCGCGACGCCCGCCGCCAGGCCGTGCTGTACGCCACCGGCATGACCGGGGACGACAGCGACGCGGCGGCGAAGGAGCTGGTCGACCGGGCGCTGTGCGGCCGCTGAGGCCCCGGCAGCGGCCGGGCGGCGCCCCGGCGGTCTCCCCGCTGGGGCGCCGCCGCGCCCGCGGCGGTCCTCAACGCGGGGCGTCCGCGTCCTGGGACAGCGGAGTGCCCGCGTCCTGGGACAGGAGCATGCGCAGCAGCCGCAGGGCGTCGTGGGAGGGCGAGCCCGGAGCGGTCGTGTAGAGCACCACGCGCTGGTCGCGGTCGGGGACGTGCAGCGTCTGGCAGGCGACCTCGACCGAGCCGACCAGCGGGTGGTGCATCCGGCTGCGGTGGTCGCGCTGGACCCGCACGTCGTGCTCCGCCCACATCCGGGCGAAGTCCGGGCTGGAGGCCAGCATCTCCGCCACCAGGCCGCGGATCGAGGGGTCGCCCGGGTAGCGCGCCGCGGCGGCGCGCAGGTCGGCGACCGCCGCCCGGGCGAAGCGGCCCGACACCTCGTCGCACAGGCCGGCGCGCAGGCCCGGGGAGCGGAAGATCCGCCGGATCATGTTGCGGTCGCCCGGACCGGCCCGGTCCAGGCCGTCCAGGAGCGCGCCGGCCAGCGGGTTCCACGCCAGGATGTCGTACTTGGCGTCCATCACGTACGCGGGCACGTCCTCCATCGAGGCCAGCATGTTCAGCACCCCCTCCGGCACGTCCCGCGAGGGGCGGCCGCCGGGCACGGGGACCTCGCCGGCCAGGTGGAACAGGTGCGCACGCTCGTCGGCGGTCAGCATCAGCGCCCGGGCCAGCGCGCCGAGCACCTGGCGGGACGGGCGCGGCCCCCGCGCCTGCTCCAGGCGGATGTAGTAGTCGACGGACATGCCCGCGAGCTGGGCCACCTCCTGGCGGCGCAGGCCGGGGGTGCGCCTGCGCCCGCCGTCGGGCAGCCCCGCCGCGCGGGGCGTCAGGCGGGCGCGGCGGTCGCGCAGGAATTCGGCGAGCTCACTCCGGTTCACACCTCCAGCATGGCCGGACGCCGCGGCCCGCGCCCGGCCCGCGGGTGGTACCGCGGATACCAGCCTGCGGAGGTCTCTCCCGCCCGGGCCCGCCCCGGGGCGAGGGTGGCGGGCATGATCGCTCTCATCACGGGTGCCAACAGGGGCATCGGCTACCACATCGCCAAGCTGCTCACCGAGCGGGACGTGACCGTCATCGTGGGCGCCAGGGACGCCGAGCAGGGGCGGCGGGCCGCCCAGGAGCTCGGGGCCCGCTCCGTCCGGCTCGACGTCACCTCCGCCGAGTCCGTCTCCTCCGCCGCCGAGTGGATCGAGGAGGAGTACGGCCTGCTCGACGTCCTCGTCAACAACGCCGGGGTCTTCCTCGCCCAGGAGGACCCCGCCGCCGCCGCGACCCCGGTGGAGGCCATGCGCGCCACCTACGAGACCAACGTCTTCGGGGTGGTCGCCGTCACCAACGCCGTGCTCCCGCTGCTGCGCCGGGCGCCCGCCGCCCGGATCGTGAACCTCTCCAGCGGCCTGGGCTCCCTGACCCGGGCCGGCGACCCGCAGGACCCGTTCTGGGCGAGCAACCACCTGGCCTACAACTCCTCCAAGACGGCGCTCAACATGGTCACCGTCGTCTACGCCAAGGAACTGGCCGGAACCCCGATCAAGGTCAACGCGGCCGACCCCGGCTACTGCGCCACGGACATGAACGCCCACGCCGGCCACCGCACCCCCGAGCAGGGCGCGGCCGTCGCCGTACGGCTGGCGCTGCTGGGCGACGACGGCCCGAGCGGCCTCTGCCACGACGAGGACGGCGTCGTCCCCTGGTGATTTACCCCGGGTGCGGATTAGACGGCGGCGGGCAGGACAGAAGGGGGTGGCAGCGCGAATCGACTGATTGATCGGACGGTGTGATGGGGCAGCAACTCGACAAGGACCGGTTCTCGGAGGCGGAGTTCGCGCACTTCGGGGAGCGCCTGGCCGAGCAGCTCGCGGAGCTCCGCGAGCTGCTGGCCCGGCCGGGGTTCGGGACGGGTCCGGCGACCATCGGGGCCGAGCTGGAGCTGTTCCTGATCACACCCGATGGCCGGCCGCTCCCGTGCAACCACGAGGTGCGCGACACCGCCGGGGACGACCGGCTCACCCTTGAGCTGGGCCGGTTCAACCTGGAGATCAACCTCACCCCGCTCCCGCTGGCGGGCCGGCCCTTCGCCGCGCTGGAGAAGGAGCTGCACGAGACGCTCTCCGTGGTGGACGCGGCGGCGGCCGAGCACGGCGGGCAGGCGGTGGCGATCGGGATCCTGCCCACCCTGCACGAGTTCGACTTCACCCACGCGGCGATGAGCGACGAGAGCCGCTACCGGGCGATGAGCCGCGGCATGCGGCGGCTGCGGAGCGAGCCGTTCCGGGTGCGCATCCACGGGGTGGAGCAGCTGGAGCTGGAGGTCGAGGGCGTGATCCTGGAGAGCGCCAACACCTCCTGGCAGGTCCACCTGCGCACCCCTCCCGCCGACTTCGCCCGCGTCTACAACGCCGCGCAGCTGGCCATGGGGCCGGTCCTGGCGGTCAGCGGCAACTCCCCGGCCTTCCTGGGCCGCAGGCTCTGGGAGGAGACCCGCATCGCGCTCTTCGAGGAGGCCGCCGACGACCGCGACCTGGAACGGCTCGGCCGCCGCGACCGGCGGGTGGCCTTCGGCTCCGGCTGGGTGAAGGGCGCCGAGGAGCTGTTCGAGGCGTGCGTGCGCGACTACGAGCCGTTGCTGCCGATGACCTCCCGCGAGGAGGACGGCCCGGCGCCCCGGCTGGCCGAGCTCCGCCTCCACCAGGGCACGGTCTGGCAGTGGAACCGGCCGGTCTACGACCCGGCGGGCGGCGGCCACCTGCGGGTGGAGATGCGCGCGCTGCCCGCCGGGCCGACCCCGGCCGACATGGCGGCCAACGCCGCGTTCCTGCTCGGCCTCACCGCGGAGCTGGCCGTCGAGCCGGTCGAGGACTTCGCCTTCTCCTCCGCCTACCGCAACTTCTACCGGGCGGCGATCGACGGCCTGGACGCCTCCCTGGCCTGGCCCGGCCGGTCGGGGGAGACCCCGGCGGCCCGGCTCGCCCTGGACCTGCTCCCGGTCGCCGCGGCCGGCCTCGACCGGGTGGGAGTGGAGCAGGACGAGATCGGGCGGACGCTGGACGTGATCCGGGAGCGCGTCACGCGGCGCCGTACCGGGTCGGTCTGGCAGCGCCGGGCGCTGGAGGCGGCGGGCGGGGACCGGGCCCGGATGGTCACCCGCTACCGGGAGCTGGCGCTGACCGGCGCGCCCGTGCACACCTGGCCGCTCTGACCGCCCGTCCGGGCCGGGCGGCGGCCCGCCGGGCCCGGATGATCATAAAAGGGAGCCACCCGGAATACTCATGAATTCCATACCTTGATCCGCCAGACTGGGCGGGACGGGAGGAGTTCCATGAGCGCGATGAAGGCCGTGCCGGCGGGGCCGTTCGAGCTGAGACGGGCCGACGACCGGTTCGGCGCCGGGATCCAGGCGCTGGAGCGGGAGCTGAAGCGGGTGCCGCTGGAGACCGTGCTGGCCAGGGCCAACCGGGCCGCCACCCGGCGGGGGCCCACCGGCAGCGGGGCGTTCGGCTCGATGCGGCCCCGGCCGGTGGACTGGTACTGCTTCGACGCCGCCGACAACGCCGTCTCCTACTGGTACCCGCAGGGCCTGACCTGCTCCTCCGACGCGGGCACCGGCGGGAACGTGTACGTGGTGAGCTGGTACTACCGGCCCGAGGACGGCGAGCGGGGCGTGCGCCTGACCTTCCTGAACGCGGCGACCCTGCGCTACCGGCACGTCCTGCTCGTCGAGGCCCGCGCCGACGGCGACATCGTCCCGATCGACATCCACGCCGGAGGCATCGCCTGGTACGGCGACCTGGTCTACGTCGCCGACACCGTCCGGGGCCTCCGGGTCTTCGACGTCCGGCAGATCTTCGAGGTGGACGGCGAGGCGGGCGAGGAGATCGGCCGGAGCGGAGGGGTGTACAACGCCTTCGGCTACCGCTACGTGATGCCGCAGACCGGCGCGTGGGCCACGACCACCAAGGCCGCCCGGTTCTCCTTCGCCGCGATCGACCGCAGCGCCGACCCCGACCTGCTGATCTCCGGCGAGTACGTCGACGAGCCCGGCAGGACCGGCCGGGTGGCCCGCTGGGCGCTGGACCCCGACGGCACGCTGCGGGCCGGGGCGGACGGCGTCGCCGCCGCGCTCGACGCCTACGCGCTGCCCGGCGCCAAGATCCAGGGCGCCCTGTCCCACAAGGGCACCTGGTACCTCAGCCAGAGCGCCGGGTCGGCGGGGAACGGCACGCTGATCGTGGCGGGCGACAAGCTCACCCGCCGGCCGTACCCGGTGGGGCCGGAGGACCTCACCTGCGTCCGCGGGCGCGGGCAGGTGTGGAGCGTGACCGAGTTCGCCGGCCGCCGCGTCGTGTACGGCGTGCCGCTGTAGCCGCCGCGCCCCGGTGCGCGGCCGGGGATGCCCCCGTCGGCGTTCCCGCGCCCCGGCCGTGCCCCGCCGCGCCCCGCCGTCAGTGCAGGGAGCCGCCCGTCAGGCGCAGATCGTCGCGGACCATGACGGCGGCCGTCACGATCGCGGTCAGCGCCTCGGCGACCAGCGCGCTCGGCATGGACGGGCCGGCGTGGTCGAGGACCTGCCCTGGGGTGAACGGAACGTGCACGAAGCCGCCGCGGACCTGCGGGAACTCGGTGGCGATCAGGTGCATGAGACCGTAGAAGACGTGGTTGCAGACGAACGTGCCCGCGCTGTGCGACACGCTCGCCGGCACCCCCGCCTTCCGGGCCGCCGCCACGCAGGCCTTCACCGGCAGCGTGGCGAAGTAGGCGGCCGGGCCGCCGGGCACCACCGGCCGGTCCACCGGCTGCTCGCCCGCGTTGTCGGGGATGCGGGCGTCGTCGAGGTTGAGCGCGACCCGCTCGACGGTGACGTCGGCCCGACCGCCGGCCTGCCCGACGCAGACGACGACCTCGGGCTCGTACTCCAGCATCACCGCGCGCAGCCGCTCCAGGGAGGTGCCGAACTCGCACGGCAGCAATGCGGTCTGCACGCCCGGCACCAGCCGGACCGCCTCCCACGACGGGTTGACGGCCGCACCGTCGAAGGGCTCGAAGCCCGTCAGCAGGGCCCTCATCGCCGGGCCGCCGGGAGCGAACAGGCGGGGGTGCCGCCCGGCAGGCGGTGCCGGTTGGCCGCGACCAGCCGGTAGAGGCCGTGCGCCGCCCAGCGCAGCGGGGGCACCCGGAGCGCGTGCCCCAGCGCGCGCCACGGCCCTCCCGCGGCCACCAGCAGCCGGGCGGCGGCCTGCGCCCCGCCGTACACCCGGCCGTGCTCGATCCAGAGCACCTCGCGGTCCGCCCGTTCGGCCGTGGTCCCGAGCGCGGGCAGGTCGGCGAGCTGCCAGGGCGTCACGCGGGCCCGGACGCCGATCCACCGCTCGGCGAAGCGCACGCTCGCCGTGCAGAACGCGCAGTCGCCGTCATAGATCAGCACTGGTCGATTTGTCATAGACAAACCCTACTTATCACCTTCAGTCGGAGGGCCGTCCAGGTAGCGGAACGCCTCGTGCGCGGAGCGGATGCTGGCCCGCAGCGCCTGCTCCAGCTGCCCGGCGTCCCGCGCCAGATGGTCGATCTCCGGTACGGCGAGCGCGTCGGCGCCCGTCTCGGCCAGCAGCTCCTCGTACTTGGGCAGCCGGGAGCGGAGCAGCTCGATCCGCTGGTGGGCCAGGAAGGCGCGCTCGGCCTCGGCGACGTGGGCGGCGTAGCGCTCCAGGGCCTCGACCCGGGCGACGACGGCGGCCTCGCTGGCGGCCAGCGCCCGCTCCAGCGGTTCCAGCGCGGCGGCCACCTCGGGGGAGTCGCCGTCGACGGCGAGGTCGTGGTGCTCCCGGCGCAGGGCCGAGAGCTTGGCGAGCAACCGGGCGATCTCCCACTCCTGGGCCGGGAGCATCACCGAGTTGCGCGCGTCGTCGAGCATCCCGGCGGCGTTGACCTGCGACCTGAGCACGTACTCGACGGCCCTGCGGGTCCGCTCGCGCAGCTCCTCGGCGGGGGCGTCGAAGTCCTCGGGGAGCAGGTAGCGGTCGGCGTACCAGCGCGCGTTGCGGTAGAGGTCCTGCTCGGGGTCGCCCGCGTCCAGGGGCTCCTGGGCGGTGAGGTGGCCGATGAAGACCACGAAGACCAGCAGCGCGGCCACGAACACGCCGGTGTGCCCGCCCCCGTCGGCCGTGACGCCGACGCCCACCAGCAGGAGCGCCGTGACCGCCCCGACGACCTGCAGCGCCCGGACCGGAAGCCGGGACGGGGCGGCCTCCGGCTCGGGGGCCCAGCCGGCGCGGATGCGGGACAGCAGGGAGGCGTTCCTGCGGAACAGCTCGGCGATCTCCGCAGGCACCTCGGGATCGACCGCCACATACTGCACCGGTTCGCTCTCCCCTTTCCCGCGGTCGGACCGTGGTCAAGAAATCTTATATTTTCGACTATCCATCGAGATAGCGGAACGCCTCATGGGCCGAGCGGATGCTCTCGTCCAGCGCCCGCCGCAACCGGTCGGCGTCCTGCGCCAGGTGCCCGATCTCCGGGGCCATGAACCTCCCCGCGCCGGCCTCGGCGACGAGCTGCTCGTACTCCGGCAGGTGGGCGCGGAGCGCCTCGATCTGGTGGTGGGAGAGCATCGCGCGCTCGGCCTCGGCGACGTGGGCGGCGTAGCGCTCCAGGGCCTCGACCCGGGCGACGACGGCGGCCTCGCTGGCGGCCAGCGCCCGCTCCAGCGGCTCCACCGCGGCGGCCACCTCCGGGGTCCGCCCGCCGCGGACCAGGCCGCGGTGGCGGAGCCGCAGGGCCGAGAGCTTGGCCAGCAGCCGGGCGATCTCCCACTCCTCGGCGGGCAGCATCACCGAGTTGCGGACGCTGTCCAGCAGGCCCATGGTGTTGACCCGCGAGCGCAGGACCTGGTCGATCGCCTGCTGGACCCGGCCGAGCAGGTGCCTGGAGGGCGGGTCGAAGTCCTCCAGGACCAGGAAGCGGCCCCGCCACTGCTGGGCGTGGCGGTACAGCACCCGCTCCAGGGAGTCGGCGGGGGTGGGCCTTCTGACGACGTACAGGACGGCCATGGCGAACAGCTCCATGCCCACCAGGAGGAACAGGGGCGCCGCCCCGGCGCCCACGGCGATGAAGGTCACCCCCGCCAGCGCCACGGTCAGGCCGAAGACGCCCGCGACCGGGCCGGGGATGCGGGCGTTGTCGCGCGCCTCGGGATTCCAGCCGCGGTGGAACCGGGACAGCAGCGGCCCGTTCCGGCGCATGAGGTTGGCGGCCTCCGCGGGCACCTCCGGATCGACCACCACACGCAGCACGGGCCCGCTCCCTCCGCCGAAAACCACCCACATCGGCCTGATCCCCTGCCAGGCGTGCTTCCATGGTGCATCGTGGCGGGCGGTGCGGCGGACGCGGGCGGAGGATCGCGCGGGATCACGGCCGCGGATCCGCTCCGGGGACGCGGCCTCCCGGCCCCTCCGCGGGCCGCCTGACATGCCGAATCATGTAATTCACTGAGAAATGGAGTGAGTTCGTGAGATACCGGGAAGAGTCCAGCGAACGTCCTCGGGATGTACTGATGCTCATCGGAACACTCACCGTCCCGCGCGGGGCCGCGCGGGGCCGCGCGTGGGACCCGGTCCGCGCCGCCGGCGCCGGACGGGCCGTACCGGGGGACCGGCCGCCGGCGGATCGGCTGCCGCGGCCATGAGCGACCTCGACCTGGTGCTCGGCGCCGAGGAGGACGCCCCCGCCCGGGGCCGGTCGCGGGCGGGCCGGCGCCGCCGCCGGCGCCGCCGCGGCGGCTTCCTCGCCCCGCTGCTCGCCCTCGTGGTGCTGGCCGGCGTCCTCGGAGGCGGCGGCTACTACGGCTACCGGTGGCTGTCGGACGTGATGGTGCCGGACGACTTCACCGGGCAGGGCACCGGTGAGGTGACGGTCCGGATCGAGGAGGGCCAGAGCGCCGCCGACGTCGCCCGGACCCTGGAGGAGCGGGGCGTCGTCGCCAGCGCCCGGGCCTTCACCGACGCCATCGACGCGGCGGGCAAGAGCGGGGCGCTCCAGCCGGGGCGCTACACCCTGCGCGAGCGCATGTCCGCGCGGGCCGCCGTCGCGCTGCTGACGGACCCCGACAACCGGCACCGCGGGAAGGTCCTCGTCAAGGAGGGCTGGCGGCTCTCCCAGATCGTCGACGCACTGGCCGAGGCGACCGGGAGGCCGAAGGAGGAGTTCGAGGCGGCGGCCCGGGACGCCGAGGCGCTGGACCTGCCCGCCCAGGCCCGGGGCAACCTGGAGGGCTACGCCTTCCCGGCCACCTACGAGTTCACCCCGGACATGACGGCCGCCGACATCCTCGCGGCCATGGTCGAGCGCTACCGCCGGGCGGCGGAGGAGACGGACCTGGAGGCGGGGGCCGAGCGGCTGGGCCGCACGCCGCACGAGATCATGACGATCGCCAGCATCGTGCAGGCCGAGGCCGGGCGGCCCCAGGACATGCCGAAGATGGCCAGGGTGATCTACAACAGGCTCGCCCTCGAGCCCCCGATGAAGCTCCAGATGGACAGCACCGTCTTCTACGGGCTGAACGCCTACGGGATCGCGGCCACCGACAAGCAGACGAAGAGCACCTCGAAGTACAACACCTACCGGTACGGCGGGCTCCCGCCCGGCCCGATCGGCAACCCCGGCCAGGAGGCGATCGAGGCGGCCCTGCACCCGGCCGAGGGGCGCTGGCTGTGGTTCGTGACGACGGACCCGGCCAGGCGGATCACCGAGTTCACCGACAAGGAGTCGGAGTTCTGGCGGCTGCGGGCCGAGTTCAACAAGCGGAACGGCGGCTGACCCCGCCGGTGCGGCGGATGCCCCGGATATCCGGTGGAACCGGGCGGCGGCCGGTGCGAGGATCGCCGCTGTGGACGACTCCCTGCGGGCCGAGCCGATCGTGACGGACCGGCTCCGGCTCGAACCGCTCGCCGTCGGGCACGCCGAGGAGATGGCCGCGGTGCTGGCCGATCCCGCGCTGCACGCCTTCACCGGCGGCTCGCCCGCCACCGCGGCGCAGCTGCGTGACCGCTACGCCCGCCTGGTCGCCGGGCCCCCGCCCGGCAGCACCGAGACCTGGCTCAACTGGGTGATCCGCCTGACGGACGGCGCGGGCGGCGTGAACGGCCCGGCGGGCGGCACGCGGGGCCCGCACGGCCCGCCGGGCGGGGGTGCGGCCGGCCGCCTGGTCGGCTACGTCCAGGCCACCGTGACCCCGGACGGGGCCTTCCTCGCCTGGGTGGTCGGCACGCCCTGGCAGGGCAGGAAGCTGGCGGTCGAGGCCGCCCGCGCGATGACCGGCTGGCTGGCCGGGCGGGGAGTGAGCGCGCTGGCGGCCGCGATCCATCCGCGGCACGCCGCCTCCATCGGGGTCGCCCGCCGGCTCGGCCTGGTCCCGACCGGCGAGCGCGTGGACGGCGAGGTGGTCTGGCGCTCGGCGCCGTAGCCGGGGAGGGCGCGCGACGGGCGACGGGGCGCGCGGACGGACCGCCGAGGCGGGCGGATCGAGGCGTGCCGGTGGGAGGATTCGAAGGCGTGCCTGCCGGAGTGTGCGAGCCGGGGGCGGGGAGTCGCGCGGTGCGGCCGGCCGCTCCACCCGGAGAACAGAAGATCCCCGGGCCGGGCGGCCCGGGGATCTTCGGATGGTGGACGATACAGGGATTGAACCTGTGACCTCTTCCGTGTCAGGGAAGCGCTCTCCCGCTGAGCTAATCGTCCTCGGGTGAACCTGGAGCGGAAGACGGGATTCGAACCCGCGACCCTCACCTTGGCAAGGTGATGCTCTACCCCTGAGCCACTTCCGCGTGCCCGCTGCGGGTCTCCCCTCGGCGGTGCCTGCAACACTTTACCGGATCCCGGAGGCTCCGATGTCCGTGCGGTGAGGTGGAGACGGGATTTGAACCCGTGTACACGGCTTTGCAGGCCGTTGCCTCGCCTCTCGGCCACTCCACCAGTCGGATCCCGGAGGATCCGCAGAGCGGAAGACGGGATTCGAACCCGCGACCCTCACCTTGGCAAGGTGATGCTCTACCCCTGAGCCACTTCCGCGTGTTTCCCGGCCGTTTCGTCCGGGTGCACGGGAAGACTCTAGCGCGTTCTGGGAGTGCGTGCGTCCAACCGGGCGCCCGCCGGAGCGTCAGGTCGGTGTGGTGCACGTCACATCCCGCTCCCGGTCGGGTGCGCGGACGCGGGGAGCACCCCGGTGACCTGGGGATCCGCCGGCGCGCCGCGCCGGGTTCCGGTCCTTGGACCCGGAGCCCGGTCCGCGGTCAGGCCCGCGCTCCGGCCCCGCGGCTCAGCCCCGGACCCGGACGACGTCCTCGGCGCGGACGAACATGATCCGGTGCCCGAACTGGACCTGGTGGTAGCGCCGGGTGCCGCGGACGACCAGGTGCCGGGACGGGTCGAAGGTCACCGCCCGCAGGTGGGTGCCGGCGCGGGTCAGGCCGAGGCTGTAGCGCTGCCCGGCCCCCATCCGGTACTGCAGGGCGACCGGCTTGTCCGGCTCGACCCCCGCGGGGTAGGCCGAGGCCTCGGGATAGGGCCGGCCGTACAGCTTCACCGAGGCCAGGCCCGGCCGGGGCGTCACCACGGGGCCGCGCGCCTCCACCGAGGTGCGGGCGCCGGCCGGGTCGTGGAACCACGCCTTCTGCCCGAGGTACCAGATCGCCGTCCAGTCGCCCCTGCGCTCGGCCAGGGCGTAGCGCTGGCCGGCGGAGGCGCGGGCGGCGTGGTCGTAGACGCTCTGGCTGGAGCCGCCCTCCGGGTGCTTGCCTGCGTCCCTGACCAGCGGGGCGTCGTGCGAGGGCGCGGTGTGCAGCCAGACCGACGAGGCGCCCGCCGGGGGGCAGTCGGCCGAGCCGCCGTCGCAGCCGGTGAAGCGGGGGCGGTGGGTGGCGTAGTCCGGCAGGATCGTCACCGACCGCGCGGCCGCACGGCCGGTCAGGGAGGCTGCGGCGGGGCGGAGCGGCCTGTCCCCCAGCGGGCTGCCGAGCAGTTCGAAGTAGTGCTCCCAGTCCCAGAAGGGGCCCGGGTCGTCGTGCATGCCCCGCACCGCCTGCGGGGTGGCGCCGGGCACGTTGTCGTGGCCGAGGATGTGCGCCCGGTCCAGCGGCACGCCGTACCGCTGCGCGAGGTGGCGGACCAGCCGGGCGGAGGCGCGGTACATCGCCTCGGTGTACCAGGCGCCGCCCTGGGCGAGGTAGCCCTCGTGCTCCAGGCCGATGGAGCGGGAGTTGACGTACCAGTTCCCGGCGTGCCAGCCGACGTCCTGGCCGCGCAGGTGCTGGGCGACGTGGCCGTCGCTCGAGCGGAGCGTGAAGTGCCAGCTCAGGTAGGACGGGTCCCGCACCAGGCGCGTCATGGTGTCGTAGCGGGCCTCGCCGTCGTGGACGACGATGTAGTCGATCTCCCGGCGCCCCTCGTAGCGGTCGTGGTTGCCGTAGCGGTCCCCGCCGAGCCTGCGGTAGGCGGCGGGGAGCCACTCGCAGGACAGGTCGGGCGGGCAGTCGGGGCCGGGGGCGGCCCGGTTCGGCACGAGCCGCCGGGGCGGGCGGACCGGCTCCGCCAGGCCGGGGTGCGGGCGCAGGGCCACCCGCTCGCCGTCGTCGGTCACCCGTGCGGCTCCCGCGCGGAGCGTCGCGTACACCTCGTCGGCGAAGACCTCGGCGGCCCGGCCGTCCGTGCCCGGATAGCGGGCCACCGCGCCGTACCAGTGGGCGGGGTCGGCGCTCGCCCGGCCGCCCGCCGCGCGCTGGAGGTCGGCCAGGACCGCGGCGCCGCCCAGGATGTTGGCGGCCGGGTCGGTGCGGAGCCGGGCGGGGGAGAGCCCGGTCAGGCGGGCCGCCCGGCCCAGGGTGTCCCGGGGTCGGGCCGGCGTGCCCGGGCCGGGGGCCGTGCGGGGGGCCGCCACCCGCAGCGGCCTGCTCCCGTCGCCCCGGCCGTCCCGTCCGGCGCCGTGGTGGCCGCCATGGCCGCGGCGGCCGTGCGGCGGGGCCGGGACGGCGGCGCCGTCGACCAGGTGCATGGGGCCGTAGCCGCCGGAGACGCTCGGCCGACCGCCGTTGGCGTCCCAGCGGGACTGCAGGTAGGAGACGGCCAGCAGCACGCTCTCCGGCACGCCGTACGTCCGGGCGGCCCGGGCGAAGGCCGCCTGCCTGCCGGGACGGTTCTCGGCAGGGGGAGGCTGCGCGGCGCGCGTCTGCGCGCCCGCTCGCGGGGCAGGTTCCGCACCGGACGCGGGAACCGCCGCGGCGCAGGCCGCGAGGGCGGCGAGGACGGCGAGGACGGTGACGACGGCGGTGTACGGCAGGCGGCTCATAGTGGTTCCTCCCGCCCGGACCACTACCCAGAGTGATTTGAAACTACCGATCGTAGCGAGACCGGATCGGTGGCGAGAAAGGGCCGGTTCCTGCCCGATATCGGGCAGGGAAGTTGGCGAGCGGCATCTCTTCTGCATATGGTCCTGCTCTGTGTCCATGACATGGCATCCGCACGAGGAGCTGATCACTCACCTGGTCAGGACGAGCGCGCTCGGTCCGGGGGAGGCGGCGCGGGTCGTGGCGGACGTGCTGGCGTACTTCTCGGAGAGCGCCGAGGAGTACGTCCGGCGGCGGCACGCCGAGCTCAAGGCGAAGGGGCTGGTCAACGACCAGATCTTCCCCCGTATCGCCGCCGAGCTGGCGGCCCGCCGGGTCGCGGCGCCCGGGCTCTCGCTCCGCCAGCTCCGGCGGATCGTTTACGGGTGAAACCGCATAAGAAGGCATATATCACTGCATCGAAAGGGCGATCACCATGTGTGGAATCGTGGCCTACGTGGGGCCCAAGGACGCGGCGCCGATCCTGCTGGAGGGCCTGCAGAGGCTGGAGTACCGCGGCTATGACTCGGCCGGCGTGGTGGTGGCCAACAAGGGCCTGAAGATGCGCAAGGTCAAGGGGCGCGTGGCCGACCTGGCCGCGGCCGTGCCCGCGCGCTTCAAGGGGACCACGGGCATCGGCCACACCCGCTGGGCCACGCACGGCGTGCCCAGCGACGTCAACGCCCACCCGCACCTGTCCAACGACGAGCGCATCGCCGTCGTGCACAACGGCATCATCGAGAACGCCGACGAGCTGCGGGGCAAGCTGGAGGCCGACGGCGCGACCTTCCTGTCCGAGACCGACACCGAGGTGCTGGCGCACCTGATCGCCCGGACCGTCAAGGAGACGGACTCCCTGCAGGAGGCCGTCCGCCTCGCGCTCAAGCGGGTCGTCGGCACCTACGGCATCGCGGTGGTCGACTCCGAGCGCCCCGGCGAGGTGGTCGTGGCCCGCAACGGCAGCCCGATCGTCCTGGGCATCGGCGAGAAGGAGATGTTCGCCGCCTCCGACGTGGCCGCGCTGGTCCGCTACACCCGCCAGGTGGTGCACCTGGAGGACGGCGAGCTCGCGGTGCTGCGGGCCGACGGGTTCAGCACCTTCGCCAGCGACGCGCGGGAGACCGCCAAGGAGCCGCTGACCGTCGACTGGGAGGCCGCGCACTACGACACCGGCGGCTACGAGCACTACCTGCTCAAGGAGATCTCCGAGCAGCCCGAGACCGTCGCCCGCACGCTCCGCGGCCGTCTCGACGACCGCTTCCACGTCGCCCACCTGGGCGGCCTCAACATGGACGCGCGGGAGACCCGCTCCTTCCGCCGCGTGAAGATCATCGGCTGCGGCTCGGCCTACTACTCCGGCCAGATCGGCGCGCAGCTCATCGAGGAGCTGGCCCGCATCCCGGCCGACGCCGAGCCCGCCAGCGAGTTCCGCTACCGCAACCCGGTGGTGGAGCCCGACACCCTGTACGTGGCGATCAGCCAGTCCGGGGAGACCTACGACACCCTGGCGGCGGTCCAGGAGCTCAAGCGCAAGGGCGGCCGGGTGCTCGGCATCGTCAACACCGTCGGCAGCGCCATCGCCCGCGAGTGCGACGGCGGCGTCTACCTGCACGCCGGTCCCGAGGTCTCCGTCGCCAGCACCAAGGCGTTCACCTCCACCGCCGCGGCCTTCGCGCTGCTCGCCCTCCACCTGGGGCGGGTGCGCGACCTGTCGCCCGCCGACGGCCGCCGCATCTGCGAGGGCCTGCGCAGGCTGCCCGACCAGATCAAGGAGATCCTCGCGCTGGAGCCCCAGATCAAGGAGCTCGCCCACAAGTACGCCGACTCGCCGAGCATCATGTTCGTCGGCCGGGTCCGGGGCTACCCGGTGGCGCGCGAGGGGGCGCAGAAGCTCAAGGAGGTCTCCTACGTGCACGCCGAGGCGTACCCGGCCAGCGAGCTCAAGCACGGTCCGCTGGCGCTGATCGGCCCGGAGATGCCGACGGTGGCGATCGTCCCCGACGACGAGCTGCTGGACAAGAACCTCACCACGCTGGGCGAGATCCGCGCGCGGGGCGGCAAGGTGCTCATGGTCGGCCACCGCGTCGCCGACGCCAAGCTGGCCGACGACTGCCTGGTGGTGCCGAAGAACGAGGTCGAGCTGGACCCGATCCTGCTGGGCATCCCGCTGCAGCTGTTCGCCTACCACGCCGCGGTGGCCCTGGGCCGGGACGTGGACAAGCCGCGCAACCTGGCCAAGAGCGTCACCGTCGAGTGACCCCCGGTGCCCCCGGGTGATTCCGGCAGAAGGGATGCATCCAGACAAGTCCCCATCGGTGGCAGAAAGTGATGGTGCTGTAACCTAGGGTGGCAAGGGCACCCTGGGGAAGGGGCACCGATGCACCGTAGGCGCTTCTGCTGGCTCACCGCGGGACTCGTGCTCGCCGCGGCGGGATGCGGCGCGGCGGACGAGCCCGGCCCGGTCGCCGGGAGGCTGGCCATCATCGCGCCCGCGGAGCGCGGGCAGGACGCCGACCGCGTCGCCCGCGCTCTGGCCGCCGCGGTGACCGGCGACGGGCTGGCCCTGGCCGCCGAGGTGGGCAACCACCCGGGCGGCGCCGGGGCCGCCGCGCTCGCCGCGCTCGCCGCGGCGGGCCCGCCGGGCCTCCCCTTCGCCCGGGGCGGCGGCCTGCTGGTCGCCGGGATGCCGCTGGTCGCGGGCGCGGAGATCTCCGGCGCGACCCCCGTGCTCGCGTCCACGACCCCGCTGGCCCGCCTGGTCGGCGAGTGGGCGGTGCTGGCCGTCTCCGCCGACTCGCGCCTGCGCTCCTTCGAGGACGTCGCCGACGCGCTCCGGCGCGACCCCGCGGAGCTGGTGGTCGGCGGCCGGGCGGCGGGCGGCCCGGACCACGTCCTGTACGGGATGATCGGCAAGTGCCTCGGCGTGGACGCCAGGCTGCTCGACTACGCCGGGTACGCCGCCACCCCCCAGGCCGTCGAGGCCCTGTACGGCGGGCGGGTGGCCGCGGTCCTGGGGCCGGTGCGCTCCCTGGCCGCCGAGATCGCCGCGCGGCGGCTGCGGCCGCTGGCGGTCTCCTCCCGCGAGCGCGTCGACGGCGTCGACGCCCCGGCGCTCATGGAGCTGGACGTCCGCCTGGAGTACAGCGACTGGCGCGGGCTGATGGGCCCGGCGGAGATGGGCGCAGAGGACCGCGAGGCCGCCGTCGCGCTCTGCGAGCGGATCGACGCCTCCCCGCGCTGGCGCGGACTGTGCGCGCGGCAGGGGTGGAGCCGCCTCTACCTGAGCGGGGACGACTTCCGGCAGTGGCTGTCCACCGAGATCGAACGCACCCGCGGAGTGCTCTACGAGCTCGGGCTGCTGAACCCCTCAAACACAAATTGTAGGGCCGGTTGCGCGATCCGCCCCTAGATGTAGGATCCCTCTCGTTGTCGGTTCGCCCCTGGAGGGGCGAGGCAAGAGGGAACCCGGTGGGATTCCGGGACTGCCCCGCAGCGGTGAACGGGAACGACCGCCGTCAGTCGAGCACTGGGGAGACCTGGGAAGCGACGGCCAGTAGGAAGCGCAGCACGACGCCCGTGAGTCCGAAGACCTGCCGGTGACGCGTGGTCAGGGAGCCGGGTCCGGCGACCGGGGACGCCTGGGGCGGCCCGCGGGAGCGCGGTGGCCGCGGCTCCCGCCACGGAGACAGTCCAGGGCCTCGAGGGAGGGCCCGCGGACGAGGCGGTCCCGCATGCCCGCATCAGGCCGGGATCCGCCCCCGACGCGCGCCCGTCCCGCCGAGCCGTACCGACGACGGGGAATGCGAGCGCGCGAAGAATGCATCCGACACAGACCATGGACGGCACCGGGGCGGCCGGCGGCACGGCCGCCCACACCGCGGCGGGGGCCGGCGGCGCGGCGGGCGCCGAGCCCGGCGGCCCGGCGGCCGGGTGGCTGGCCATCGAGGAGGCCGCCGCCCGGGTGATCTCCGACCCGGAGAACTCCCGGACCGCCGCGGCCCTGCTGGACGGGCTGATCGCCGAGGAGACCGCCGGGCACGGCGTGCGGACCTTCTCGGAGTCCGTCGCCGCCACCCACGCGGCCGGGCTGGTCGCCGACCGGCTGGCGGAGTTCGTGGCCGCGCACGCCGCGGAGCTGGACGCGCTGGTGCGCGAGCAGACCCGCTTCGAGTACTTCGGGCTGCGCACGGTCTACGACCGCTACCTGCTGCGCCACCCCGAGACCCGCAAGGTCCTGGAGCGGCCCCAGCACTTCTTCCTGCGGGTGGCCTGCGGCCTGTCCGGGACGGTCGCCGAGGCCGCCGAGCTGTACGGGCTCATGGCGAGCCTGTCCTACCTGCCCAGCTCGCCCACCCTGTTCAACTCCGGCGCCCGCCGCCCGCAGCTGTCGTCCTGCTTCCTGCTCGACTCGCCCCGCGACGAGCTGGAGGCGATCTACGAGCGCTACGGGCAGGTCGCACGCCTGTCGAAGTACGCCGGGGGCATCGGGATCTCCTGGAGCCGGATCCGCTCCCGGGGCTCGCTGATCCGCGGCACCAACGGCCACTCCAACGGGATCGTGCCGTGGCTGCGCACCCTCGACGCCAGCGTCGCCGCGGTCAACCAGGGCGGCCGCCGCAAGGGCGCGGCCTGCGTCTACCTGGAGACCTGGCACGCCGACGTCGAGGAGTTCTTGGAGCTGCGCGACAACACCGGCGAGGAGGCCCGCCGCACCCACAACCTCAACCTGGCCAACTGGGTCCCCGACGAGTTCATGCGCCGGGTCGAGGCCGACGCGCAGTGGTCGCTGTTCGACCCTAAGGACGTCCCGCACCTGGTCGACCTGTACGGCGAGGCCTTCGACGGGGCCTACCGGGCCGCCGAGGCCGCCGGGCTGGCCGTGCGGCGGCTGCCGGCCCGGACCCTCTACGGCCGGATGATGCGCACCCTGGCCCAGACCGGCAACGGCTGGATGACCTTCAAGGACGCGGCCAACCGGACCTCCAACCAGACCGCCCTGCCCGGCAACGTCATCCACCTGTCCAACCTCTGCACCGAGATCCTGGAGGTGACCAGCGACGCCGAGACCGCCGTCTGCAACCTCGGCTCGGTCAACCTCGCCGCCCACCTGGCCGCCGACGGCGCCGGCCTCGACTGGGCGCGGCTGCGCCGTACCGTGCGCACCGCCGTGCGCTTCCTGGACCGCACCATCGACCTGGGCTTCTACCCGACCCCCGAGGCCGAGGCCGCCAACCGGCGGTGGCGGCCGATCGGGCTGGGCGTGATGGGCCTGGCCGACGTGTTCTTCGCGCTGCGCCTGCCGTTCGACTCGCGCGAGGCGCTGGAGCTGTCCACCCGGATCGCCGAGGAGATCGCGCTGGCCGCCTACGCCGCCTCCGCGGACCTGGCCGCCGAGCGGGGCCGCCACCCCTCCTACGGCGCGACCCGGGCCGCGGCCGGCGTGCTCCACCCCGACCACTACGCCGACAGCCACGGGACCGCCCGCTCGGCGGAGTGGGCCGCGCTCCGGGAGCGGATCGCCGAGACCGGCCTGCGCAACTCGCTGCTGATCGCGATCGCGCCGACCGCCACGATCGCCTCCATCGCCGGCTGCTACGAGTGCGTCGAGCCGCAGGTCTCCAACGTCTTCAAGCGCGAGACCCTGTCGGGGGAGTTCCTCCAGGTCAACCGGTACCTCGTCCGCGACCTGCGGGAGCGCGGCCTGTGGACGGAGGAGGTCCGGGACGCGATCAAGCGGGCCGACGGCTCGGTCCAGGACGTCCCGCAGATCCCCGCCGACCTCAAACTCCTGTACCGGACCGCCTGGGAGCTGCCGCAGAAGGCGCTGATCGACCTGGCCGCCGCGCGCACGCCGTACGTCGACCAGTCGCAGTCGCTGAACCTCTTCATGGCCACCCCGACCATCGGCAAGCTCTCCTCGATGTACGCCTACGCCTGGAAGTCGGGCCTGAAGACCACCTACTACCTGCGCTCGCGCCCCGCGACGCGGATCGCCCAGACCACCGTGGCCCCGGCGGCCGCGGGTGAGGCCGGACCAGCCGCCGGGACCGCCCCCGGGGGCGCGGCCGCCTCCGACGCGGGCGCCGTCGCCTGCTCCCTGGAGAACCCCGAGGTCTGCGAGGCCTGCCAGTAGCGCCCGGCGCGGCCGCCTCGGCGCCTTCCGGCGGGCGGGCGCCCCCTCCCGGCGGACGGCCGCCCTCCGCGCGGCCGACGACCTCCGACACCCCGCGACGGCCCCCGCGGCCCGCGGACGAACCGATACGGAGACACGCAAGCATGCTGCTCGACCCCGGCATGGACCTGACCTTGCGCCCGATGCGCTACCCCGGCTTCTACGAGCGCTACCGGGCCGCCATCCGCAACACCTGGACGGTGGAGGAGGTGGACCTCCACTCCGACCTCGCCGACCTGGCGAGGATGACGCCCCAGGAGCGCCACCTGATCAACCGGCTGGTGGCGTTCTTCGCCACCGGCGACTCGATCGTGGCCAACAACCTGGTCCTCAACCTCTACCAGCACGTCAACGCCCCCGAGGCGCGGCTCTACCTCAGCCGCCAGCTGTTCGAGGAGGCCGTGCACGTGCAGTTCTACCTGACACTGCTCGACACCTACCTGCCCGACCACGACGAGCGGGCCCGGGCCTTCGCCGCGGTCGAGCACATCCCGTCGATCCGGGACAAGGCCGAGTTCTGCTTCCGCTGGATCGACTCCCTCGGCGACCTGAGGCGGTTGGAGACCCGCGAGGACCGCCGGGCCTTCCTGCTCAACCTCATCTGCTTCGCCGCGTGCATCGAGGGCCTGTTCTTCTACGGCGCCTTCGCCTACGTCTACTGGTTCCGCTCCCGCGGCCTGCTCGGCGGCCTGGCCACCGGGACGAACTGGGTCTTCCGCGACGAGTCCATGCACATGGAGTTCGCCTTCGGCGTGGTGGACACCGTACGGGCCGAGGAGCCGGACCTGTTCGACGACGAGCTCGGCGCGCGGGTCACCCGGATGCTGGAGGAGGCGGTCGCGGCCGAGCTGGCCTTCGCCGCCGATCTGTGCGGCGACGGCCTGCCGGGGCTGGACGTGCGGGACATGCGGCGGTACCTGGAGTACGTGGCCGACCGGCGCCTGGTCCGGCTCGGCCTGCCGGTCCGGTACGGCACGGCCAACCCGTTCGCCTTCATGGAGCTGCAGGACGTGCAGGAACTGGCGAACTTCTTCGAACGCCGGGTTTCGGCGTATCAGGTGGCCGTCGAGGGGAACGTCACATTCGATGAGGATTTCTGATTACAGGTGAAACCCAAGGGGAAGCCTCCCGTCGGTAATCGCCGGTAAAGACCGGCGAAAGCTGACGAGGGGGGACGTCTTCCGTGTCCGACTGGATCATCCTGTTGGGCTCCGTGCTGGCCGCGGTCGCGGCCGTGGAGGTGGTGAGGCGGGTGCTGCGCTCACGACTGATCGGAGAGAGGTGGGTCCTCGCCGGCCCGCTGGTGCGGCGCTGCACCTGGCCCGCCTTCGCCACGGCCGCGGTGGTGGCCGCCTACACCGTCTACGAGCCGGGCATGACCGACGGCGAGACCAACCAGAACATCCAGCGGCTCCTCAGCCTCGCCATGATCGGCTCCGTCACCTGGCTGGTCATCCAGGGCGCCTACGCGGTGACCGACGTCGTGCTGGACCGGCTGCTCCGGATCGAGGGCGAGCGCAACATGCGGGCCCGGCGCATCCGCACCCAGATCGCCCTCGTCCGCCGGGTCGCCTCGGCGGTGGTCATCGTGGTCGCACTGGGCGCGATGCTCTTCACCTTCCCGCAGGTGCGCGCGCTCGGCGCCGGACTGCTCGCCTCCGCCGGGATCGCCGGCGTGGTCGCGGGCATCGCCGCCCAGTCCACCCTGGGCAACATGCTCGCCGGGCTCCAGCTCGCCTTCAGCGACGCGCTCCGGCTGGACGACGTGGTCGTGGTGGAGAACGAGTGGGGCCGGATCGAGGAGCTGACCCTCACCTACGTGGTCGTGCGGCTGTGGGACGAGCGGCGGCTGGTGCTGCCCGTCTCCTACTTCACCAGCAACCCGTTCCAGAACTGGACCCGGCACGGCAGCCGGGTGATCGGCCACGTGATGTTCCGGGTCGACTGGTCCGTCCCGGTGGAGGAGCTGCGCACCGAGCTCTACCACGCGCTGCGCGAGCATCCGCTCTGGGACCAGAAGGACTGGGTGCTCCAGGTCACCGACGTCCTGCCCAACGGGCTGCTGGAGCTGCGCGCGCTGATGAGCGCCGCCGACTCCGCCAGCGCCTGGGACCTCAAGTGCGACATCCGCGAGCACATGGTGAGGTTCGTCCGGGAGAAGTACCCGGACGCGCTGCCCCGCTTCCGGGTGGAGACCACTCCCTGACCGGCCCGGGCGGGCGGCGGCCCCGGGTGCGCCGCGAGGGCGGGCCGCCGGGGACCGGGCGGCGCCGGTGTCAGGCGGTGTTCGGAGGCCGGAGCACCCGGGCGGCGCCGGCGATCAGGGCCGTGGCCAGCACCCAGCCGGAGGCGATCAGGGTCCAGGCCAGCCACCGCGTCCAGCCGACCGGCTCCCAGGCCGCGCGCTGCTCGAAGACGCTCACCGGGACCAGCAGGTCCAGGGTGTAGACGAAGGAGCTGAAGGTCCGGACGTGTTCCGGGTCGATCTTCACCGGCGGCACCGCGGCGAAGACCGTCGTACCCGCGGCCAGCAGCACCGTCGCCCAGAGCCCGGCCAGCCAGGGGCGGTAGCCGTACCCGACGGCGACGTCGAGCAGGCGGCCCCAGAACCGGCCGGTGGGCCGCAGCGTGCCGCGGTGCCCGCGCTGCTTGGCCAGCAGCACCCGGCGGGCGTCCGGCTCGTGGCCGATCCGCCGGTACCAGGCCGCCAGCTGCTCGTACGGCTGCGGCCGGTAGCCGTCCGGGTCCCGGCAGACCCACGCCAGCCGCTCGGCCACGGTCCACGGCCCGCGCAGCGCCTCGTAGGTCAGCCCGTTCAGCTGGACCTGATCCGGGTAGGACGCGAGCCGGTCGAGCAGCACGCCGATCCGCGAGTAGCCGAGGTTGACCCCGCCCTCGATCTCCGCCGCGGTGAGGATCAGCTCGTCCACCTGCATGTGGCTCAGGTGCAGGGCCCTGCCGGAGGCCCTCACCGCCGCCCGGTGGAACGAGAGCACGCCGTTGACCCGCGCCCCGCGCAGCCGTACGGTGCCCGCGGCGGTGAACCCGGCGCTGAACTCGACCGCCGAGGCCTCCAGGAAGTCGCCGTAGACGGCGTAGGCGACGGGTGCCTCGCCGCTCGCCAGATCGTCGGCCGCGGACCCGTCCGCCGCGGACCCGCCGGTCGCGGGCCCGCCGGCCGCGGTGGCCGTGATCGAGGCCTCCTGCAGGTAGAGGCCGCCGTGGAACTTCGCACCCACCAGGCGCAGCCCGCCGGTGGTGCGCAGCCCCCGCAGGAACGCTCCGCCGTCCACGACCAGCCCGCCCGCCCAGACCGCCCACCGGCGGCCGTCGTCCAGGCCGCGCTCGCGCCGCTCGGCCTCGCTGTAGGGCTTCCTGACGTCCTCCTTGAACGTCGCGCGGGCGATGTCCTCCTCGCCGGGAGGGCTCACCTGCGCCCTGCCCAGCCGGAACTGGCCGGTGACGTGGGCGTTGTCCATGCGCAGGCCGCGCAGGCAGGAGCCGTCGAACTCCAGCAGCCCGTCGACGGTGCTGCGCGCCGCCCGCACCCGGCCCAGCACGCAGCCGCGGAAGCGCAGACCCTGGGTCCTGGCGTCGCTGAGGTCGACCGTCCCGCGCAGGTGGCAGTTGAGCAGGTGGAGCTTGGCCCCGACGGTGGCGTCCGACAGGTCCAGGTCACCGGTGATCCGCGCCCCGGCCAGCCGGAGGCCGGGCGTCGAGCCCGGCTCCGCCTCCCGGGCGCCGAGCAGGAGCGCCGCTATGACCTCCGCCCGGACCGTCCGCTCCGGACCCCAGTCCGCCCCGTTGCCCGGGTCGTCGGCCGCGGGGTCGCCGGAGCGCAGGTCCACCCAGGCGCCGGTCGGATAGGCGTCCCAGAGCCTCCGCTCGGCCGGGCTCAACCTCCGCAGCGGTCGCGTCAGGCGCATCCGGGACCTCTCACGGGAACGGGGGCGGGGGGCTGCTCCATGATCAGACGACGGTAGCGGGAGAATCCATTCCGTGCACACACCTGATGGTTTCCGCCTGTCCGTCCACGACCGCGCCGAGCACGTCGCCACGCTGCTGATCGACCGGCCGGCCAAGCGCAACGCGCTGAGCGCGGACATGTGGCGGGCGCTGCCCGGCATCCTCGCGCCGCTGGCGGCCGACCCGCAGGTGCGGGTGCTGGTGCTCGCCGGGGCGGGCGGCACCTTCTGCTCCGGGGCCGACATCACCGAGGTCGCCGAGCTGTCCGAGGGAGACGACGCCACCGGCCTGACCGTGACCGCCGAGCGGGCGCTGACCCGGTTCCCCAAGCCGGTCATCGCGATGATCGAGGGCTTCTGCGTGGGCGGCGGCTGCCAGCTCGCCCTCGCCTGCGACCTGCGCCTGGCGGCCGCCGGGACCCGCTTCGGCGTCACCCCGGCCAAGCTCGGCATCGTCTACCCGCTGTCCTCCACGCGCCGCCTGGTCGAGCACGTCGGCCCGTCGGCGGCCAAGCTCCTGCTCTACTCCGGCGACCTGATCGACGCCGAGCGGGCCCTGCGCATCGGCCTGGTCGACGAGCTCCTGCCGGCGGAGGAGCTCGCCGGGCGGGTGTACGGCCTGGCACGCACGATGGCCGGGCGTTCGCAGCTCACGCTGGCGGCCAGCAAGGAGATCGTGGAGGGCCGGGCCGGCGACGACCGCTTCCGCGAGTGGCAGAAGGCCTCCCGCGCCGAGCTGGCCGAGGGGGTCGCCGCCTTCCTGGAGCGCCGCGCGCCCCGCTTCACCTGGGGCCGCTGACCGCCCGGGCCGCCGCCGGGCGCCTCTGGAACCGGGTCAGGGGAACGGCCGGATGAGGGGCCGGAGGGACATCGCCGGGCGACCCGCTCCGGCGGGGCGCCGCTGCCTCCAGTCAGGACATTTCCAGATGTGTGATCGAGGAGCGGATGATTCGTCACCCTCCCGGTGAGGTTTTCTTCCGGTGCGGTTGAAGGATCATCCGTCGATTCCCCGGTTCTGAGGTTTTTCAGTTTTTTGATTTCCGGGGAAACGGTTCCACGCGCCTCCAGAATTGCTTCCCGCGAGGCATTCCCCCGCCTCGCCGGCGGGCCTCGGCTACGCTGCGACACATCCGGAGGACAGTCCGTGGACACGGTGCCCACCCCCACGCTCGAGGAGCGGGTCGACCACTTGGAGCGCGAGATCATGGAACTCGGCATGCGATGCAGGCAGCGGTCGCTGGACCACACCTACCAGGCGGTGGATCCGGCCTACCGGCTGATCGAGGAGACGAAGCACCGGCTCGCCGCGGTCGAGGAGACGGCCACGGCGACGAAGCGGGACGCCGTGCTCCTGCTGGAGCGGATGGAGTCGCTCGACGAGCGCATGGAGTCGTTCGATGAGCGGATGGAGGAGCTGGCCGAGCTCAACCGCCGTCTCTGCGGCCGGATGGACAAGGCCGACGGGCGGTTCGGGAGGCTGGAGGGGCGGCTCGACTGCCTCGAGAACAGGGCGGAGCGGCTGGAGAAGCGGGTCGGCGAGGTGTCCATGCGGGTCACCGAGATGGACGACCGGCTCACCGGCCGGGTCGACCAGCTGACCGGCCGGGTCGACCAGCTGGCCCTGCGGGTCCACGAGCTCGACGGCCGGGTCACCGAGATGGACGAGCGCCTCACCGGACGGATCGACGGGCTCAGCACCCAGGTCGGTGACCTGAACGCCCGGGTCGGTGAGCTGAACACCCGGGTCGACGCGCTGGCCAAGTCCAACGCGGCGATGTTCCAGGCGATCCTGGAACGGCTGCCCGAGCCGAGGTCCGCCGGGGCGTAGGCGCCCACGGGGGCGTGCGCCGGCCGTACCTCCAGGCGGCCGGCGGCGCGGGCCCGGCGCGCGGAGCCCGGTCCGGGGGCCGGACCCGCACGGACGCGGGGCGCGGTGGCCGGGCCGGGACGGGTCCCGCGCCGGAGCGCAGGGCCGTACGGCTCTGCGCTCCGCGGCGGGAGGTCACCGGTCGATGATCTCGTTCTTGCCGATGACCACGACGCCGCCGCGGGTCACCGCGAAGCGGGAGCGGTCGTGCTCCAGGTCGAAGCCGATCCGGGCGCCGTCCGGGATGACCACGTTCTTGTCGATGATCGCGCGGCGCACGATCGCGCCGCGCCCGACCTTCACGTTGCCCATCAGCACCGAGTCCTCCACCACGGAGTGGGAGTGCATCACCACGCCGGGGGAGAGGACGGAGCGCTCGGCGAGGCCGCCGGAGATGATCACGCCGGCGGAGACCAGCGAGTCGATCGCCCGGCCGACCCGGTCGCCCTCGTTGTGCACGAACTTGGCCGGGGGGAGCGGGTCGTGGCCGGTGTAGATCGGCCAGCGGTCGTTGTAGAGGTTGAAGACCGGGTGCGCCGAGATGAGGTCCATGTGCGCCTCGTAGTAGGCGTCCAGGGTCCCCACGTCGCGCCAGTAGCCGCGGTCGCGCTCGGTGGAGCCGGGCACGACGTTGTCGGCGAAGTCGTACACCTCGGCGCTGCCGGCCTTGACCATCATCGGGATGATGTTCCCGCCGAGGTCGTGCTTGCTCGTGGGGTCGAGCGCGTCCTCCCGGAGCGCGTCGATCATCGCCTGCGTCCGGAAGACGTAGTTGCCCATCGAGGCGTAGATCTGGTCGGGCGCGTCCGGCAGGCCCACGGCGTCCTTGGGCTTCTCCCGGAAGGCGGTGATCCGCCGCCCCGCCGGGTCGGTCTCGATCACCCCGAACTGGTCGGCCAGCGAGAGCGGCTGCCGGATCGCCGCCACGGTCACGTCGGCCCCCGACTCGACGTGCTGCTCCACCATCTGCCGGGGGTCCATCCGGTAGATGTGGTCGGCGCCGAACACGATGACGTGCTCGGGCATCTCGTCGTAGATCAGGTTGAGGTTCTGGAACAGCGCGTCGGCCGACCCGGAGAACCAGTGGGGCCCGAGCCGCTGCTGCGCGGGCACCGGCGTGACGTAGTTGCCCAGCATCGCCGACAGGCGCCAGGTGCGCGAGATGTGCCGGTCGAGGCTGTGGTTCTTGTACTGCGTCAGCACCACGATCTTCAGGTAGTGCCCGTTGGCGAGGTTCGACAGCACGAAGTCGATCAGCCGGTAGATCCCCCCGAACGGCACCGCCGGTTTCGCCCGGTCCGCCGTCAACGGCATGAGCCTCTTGCCTTCACCGCCGGCGAGCACGATCGCGAGGACTCTCATAGGGATGACCTTAACCCCGACAACAGGGGCCAAACACTAGGGTGGGGCCATGCGCGTCGATCTTTTGAGCCGAGAGTACCCGCCGGAGGTTTACGGCGGCGCGGGAGTGCACGTCGAGTACCTCGCCAGGCAGCTGGGGCGGCTGGCCGACACCCGCGTCCGCTGCTTCGGGGCGCCGAGGTCCGAGCCGGGGGTCGCGGCCTACCGGGTCCCGGAGGGGCTGGGGGCGGCCAACGCCGCGCTGCAGGTGCTCGGCGTGGACCTGGAGATGGCCGCCGGGTGCGAGGGCGCCGACCTCGTGCACAGCCACACCTGGTACGCGAACCTCGCCGGCCACGTGGCCAAGCTGCTGTACGGCGTGCCGCACGTGGTGACCACGCACAGCCTGGAGCCGCTCCGGCCCTGGAAGGCCGAGCAGCTCGGCGGCGGGTACGCGCTCTCGTCGTGGGCCGAGCGGACCGCCCTGGCGGGCGCCGACGCGATCGTCGCGGTCTCCGAGGGCATGCGCGGGGACGTGCTGGCCTGCTATCCGGAGATCGCCCCGGAACGGGTCTCGGTGATCCACAACGGCATCGACACCGCGGAGTACGCCCCGGACCACGGCACCGACGTGCTGAAGAAGCACGGCATCGACGCCGGCCGGCCGTACGTGGTGTTCGTCGGCCGGATCACCCGGCAGAAGGGGCTGGTCCACCTCCTGCACGCGGCCCGGGACCTCGATCCCGGCGCCCAGCTGGTGCTCTGCGCGGGCGCGCCCGACACGCCCGAGATCGCCGCCGAGGTGACGGGGCTCGTCCGGGAACTGGAGCGGGAGCGGGCGGGCGTCGTGTGGATCTCGGAGATGCTCCCGCGCCCCGAGGTCATCCAGATCCTCACCCACGCCACCGTGTTCGTCTGCCCCTCGGTCTACGAGCCCATGGGGATCGTGAACCTGGAGGCGATGGCCTGCGAGACCGCCGTGGTCGCCACGGCCACCGGCGGCATCCCCGAGGTGGTGGCCGACGGCGAGACCGGCCTGCTGGTCCCGATCGAGCAGAGCGCCGCGGACGGCACGCCGGACGACCCGGCCCGCTTCGCCGCCGACCTCGCCGAGCGGGTCAACCGGCTGCTGGCCGACCCGGCGCTCGCCGCGGAGCTGGGCCGGGCGGGGCGGGTGCGGGCCGTGGAGCACTTCTCCTGGGCCCGGATCGCCGAGCGGACGGCGGAGCTCTACCGGTCGCTCCTGCGGTGACGGGCACGGGCCCGCGGCGGGCTCAGAACATGATCACGGGCTTGGGGACGACGGGGAAGTTCACCGAGCGGGCGATGAAGCAGTAGGCGTGGACCTCGTGGTGGAGGCGCTCCGCCTCGGCCGCCATCTCCGGCGAGGCCACGGTCACCGTCGGGCGGAGCACGACCTCGCTGAACCGGCCGGCTCCGCCCGGCTCCTCCGCCATCGTGCCCTCGGGCTCGTCCACGTAGCCCGTCACCACGACGCCGGCCGTGGAGCACAGGTGCAGGTACCAGAGCATGTGGCACTGCGAGAGCGAGGCGACGAGCAGCTCCTCGGGGTTCCACCGCGCCGGGTCGCCCCGGAAGGCGGGGTCGGACGAGCCGGCCAGGGGCGCCTTGCCCGGTGCGGTGATCTCGTGCTCGCGGCCGTAGTTCCGGTAGCCCGCGGTGCCCTCGCCGCGGTTCCCGGTCCAGGTGACGGTGAGCCGGTAGCGGTGTTCGCGTGTCATGCGTGAATCATGGCGGAGGCCGGACCGCGCGGGAATCCCGGGCCGGCGTGCGTTCCGCTCCCGCGGCGCCTGCCCGGAGCGCGGCCCGCGTCCCCCCCGCGGCGGGGTGCGGGCCGCACTCCGGGCACCACGCTCCGCGGTGAACCCCGCTGCGGCGGGCACCACCGCGGCCTCGCCGCGGGGCCGCCGGGTTGCCGGTGATCCGAGGGCTACGCCTCGGCGAGCACGCTTCCGTAGGCGCGGGCCGCCAGCTCGGCGACGAGGCCGTGCGCGCCCAGCGGGTCGGCGGACTCGACGCCGGCGTCCGCGGCGACGGCGGCCACCAGGCCGGGGTCCGCCTCGGGGCCGATCAGGCAGGGGGACACGGCGATGCGCCGGGCGCCGATCCCGCGCAGCCGCTCGGCGGCGTCGGCGACGGCGGGCGTGCCGTCCAGGGAGGCGACCAGGACGGGGAGCGTCAGCCGCGAGGCCAGCAGGACGGCCGTCGGCTGCGCCTCCGCGGCCGCCCTGTCCCCCCCGACCGTGGCGAGGACGACCGCGTCGACCGGGCTGGAGACGTTGAGCAGCCGCACGCGGTCGGGCCGGGCGAGGTCCTTCTCCGACAGACGGATGTGCAGGGCCTCGGCGAGCAGCGGGTGCGGCCCGAGCGACTCGGTGACCGTGACGGTCGCGCCGCTCGCCGCGACCGCCTCGGCGATCATCCGGTCGGCGACGGGGTGCGGTCCGGTCAGGAGGGGAACCACGATGGCGGCGGTGCCGTCCTCGGGCCGGGAGCGGGCGGAGGCCTCCAGCTCGGAGGTCAGCTCCTTGCCGTCCTCGCCGAGGCCGGCCAGCCGGACCTCGATCTGCGGGTTGTCCACCCGCACCATGGCCGCGAGCTCGGCGGCGACGCCCGACGCGTCGCCGGGCACGGCCAGCACGAGCGCGGGCGCCTCGGGCGGGAGCTGGGAAGGCACGGGCTTGCGGTGCCGGCCGGAGGGCCGGACCGCGCGTCCGCGCACGGGGAGGCTGGAACTCTCACTCACACGCGCGAACTCTAGGGCCATTTCGACCGCTCCGTTGCCGAAAAACGGCACCGATTCTGTCACAACCCACCGAAACGGTGGTGGAGGCGCCCCGACGCGCCGCCGCCCCGGGTCAGACCTCGCGGTGGCCCTCCCACTCGTCCTCCAGGGCCGAGTGCACGATGGAGTCGCGCCAGGCCCCGTGGGCCCGCACGTGGTGCCGGATCCGGCCCTCCTCGACCATCCCGGCGACCAGCATGGCGAGCTGGGCGGCGGTGTTGGCGGGGGAGCGGGCGCCCCAGACGCGGTGCAGGCGCAGGTGCTTGAAGCCGAAGTCGAGCAGCAGCCGGATCAGGTCGGTGCCGATCCCCCGGCCCCAGTGGTCGGGGCGGAGCCCGAGGCCGATCTCCGCGCTGTGCGGGTGGTCGGCCTCGATGTGCAACCGCGCGACGCCGATCACCTCGCCGCTGTCCCGCTCGGTCACCGCCAGCACGTAGAGCCGCCGCGGGTCCTTTCCGGCCGCTTCGATCGCCTCGGCGACGATCTCCTCGACCTCCTCCCGGGTCCGGGGATCGAACGGCAGGTGCTCGGTGGCCGCCGGGTCGCCGTACACGGCGTGCAGGGCGTCCACGTCGGCGGGCGTCACTTCCCTCAGTCGGAGTCTCTTGCCGGAGATCTCAACAGGGCGCATGCGCTGACGCTAACGCCTCAGGAGTCCCGCGGCTAGGCATCGTTCCGGTCCGTACCATTTTCGGATTTCGGGGCCATGGGGCGGATCCCCTGGGCGGGGCAGGGCGGGGCGGCTCCCCGCGCGCCCGCGGCGGCGGGGCGCGGGGAGCCGGAGCCGGCGGCGGGGACGGCCGTCCCCCCCGCCGGGCGCGGGCCCTCCCTCCGTGGCGGGATGTCAGGCCCCCTGGGGGACGGCCCCCGCGGACGCCCCCGGGTCGGCGGCGAGGTCGGCGTCGCGGGTCTCCGGGGCGATCACCAGGCCGATGGCGGTGACGGCGAGCGCCGCCACCACGTACAGGGAGATCGCCACGGTGCTCTGGAACCTGCCGTACAGCTCCAGCGCGACGATGGGGGCCAGCGCGCCGCCGAAGACCCCGGCGACCTGGTAGCCCATGGAGGCGCCGCTGTAGCGCAGCCGGGTGCTGAACAGCTCGGCGATGAACGCCGCCTGCGGGCCGTACATCGCGGCGTGGCAGGCCAGCGCGGCGATCGAGGCCAGCGCGATCACCGGGAAGGAGCGGGTGTCCAGCAGCGGGAAGAAGACGAAGACCCAGGCGGCGGTCGCGACCGCGCCCGCCAGGTAGACCGGGCGCCTGCCCAGCCGGTCGGAGAGCGCGCCGAACAGCGGGATGAGGAAGAGCTGGACGGCCGAGCCGATCAGCACCGCGTTCAGCGCGACGCCGCGGTCCATGCCCAGGGTCCCGCTGACGTAGGAGAGGCTGTAGGTGACGAACGTGTAGAAGGCGACGTCCACGCCGATGCGCGCGCAGAAGGCCGAGGCCAGCGCCCGCGGGTGGGCGCGGAAGACCTCCAGCAGCGGCGTCTTCGCCTTCCTCCCGCTCTGCTCCACCTCGGCGAAGAGCGGCGACTCCACGATCCGGAGCCGGATCCACAGGCCCACGACCACGAGCAGTCCCGACAGCAGGAACGGCACGCGCCACCCCCAGGACAGGAACGCCTCCTCGGGCAGGGCCGCGGACATGATCCCGAGCACACCGGCGGCCAGCAGGTTCCCGGCGGGCACGCCGACCTGCGGCCAGCTGGCGTTGAAGCCGCGCCGGCGCGCATCGCCGTGCTCGATGGACATCAGCACGGCCCCGCCCCACTCGCCGCCCAGGCCGAGGCCCTGCAGGAAGCGCAGGGCGACCAGGAGCAGCGGCGCGGTGACGCCGAGCGTGGCGTAGGTGGGCAGCAGGCCGATGAGGAAGGTCGCGACGCCCATCAGCAGCAGGGTCGCCACGAGCACGTTCTTGCGGCCGACGCGGTCGCCGAAGTGGCCGAAGACGATGCCGCCCAGGGGGCGGGCGACGAACCCGATGGCGTAGGTGAGCAGGGCCAGCAGCGTCCCGGTCAGAGGCTCGAAGGTGGGGAAGAAGAGCTTGTTGAACACCAGGGCGGCGGCCGAGCCGTACAGGAAGAAGTCGTACCACTCCAGTGAGGTGCCGATCAGTCCGGCGAGGATGACCCGCCTGGTCTGGGAGCCTGCCATCGCACTCGCTCCTTACGGTGGGGGACTAGATTCAACATAAGGATCGTTCAACAATTCGACAAGAGACTTGTTCGATGATTCTGTTGGCCCGTGGACAACGCCGTCGCCGAACTCGCGCACGACCGCGACCGCCTGGGGCGCAGCAGCACCGCCGAGCGGGTCGCCGACATCCTGCGCGAGCGGATCGCCCAGGGGCTCTTCGCGCCGGGCCAGCGCCTGTCCGAAGAGGCCATCGGGGCGGCCCTCGGGGTCTCCCGCAACACCCTGCGCGAGGCGTTCCGGCTGCTCGGCCACGAGCGCCTGCTGGAGCACCGGCTCAACCGCGGCGTGTTCGTGCGGGTGCTGTCCGCGCAGGACGTGGCCGACGTCTACCGGGTGCGCCGGGTGATCGAGGGCGCCGCCGTACGGCACGCCGCGGCCGCCCCGCCCGAGGCGTTCGCGCCGCTCCGGGAGGCCGTCGCCGACGCGGTCCGGGCCGCGGAGCGGGGCGGCTGGCAGGACGTGGGCACCGCGAACATCCGCTTCCACCAGGCGCTGGCCGCGCTGAACGGCAGCCCGAGGCTGGACGAGGCCATGCGCCAGCTTTTGGCCGAGCTGCGCCTGGTCTTCCACGTGATGGAGAACCCCCGGGCCTTCCACGAACCGTTCGTGAGCCGCAACCTGGAGCTGGTCGAGCTGCTGGAGGCCGGCCGCACGGCGGAGGCCGGGGCCGCGCTGGAGCGTTACCTCGACGACGCCGAGGAGCTCCTGCTCCGGGCCTACGCGCCGCGCCCGTAGCGGCCTGCCGGCCCCTCGGCCCCGGCCCGTCCGGCGGCCGGGGCCCGCCCCGCCCC
>NZ_BAAAUT010000035.1:0-83280 GCF_039534085.1 Planomonospora alba | reverse complement strand
GGCCCCTTCCACCAGTGCCCCGCCGCGCTGCACGTCGCCTTCCGCCCCCAACCGGTCCAGGACCCTCGATGAAGCGGGCGACCGGGCCGCGGCCTTCCTGCCGGCGGACCAGGGCCTCGGGGAGAACGCGGGCGTAGCAGGCCGGCGACACCGCCGAGGTGTGGCCGAGGAGCAGGGCGGAGGTGTCGGCGCCGTCCTCGGCGGCGTGGGTCAGGGCGGAGTGTCTGAGCCGGTGCAGGGCCCACGGCCCGTCCGGCAGCCTTGTCCCTTGGGCGCACTCCTCAGATTCCCCGGCGCCCTGCCGACCGGAGAATCGATTGACCATCGATTCTTCCTGATGAGGAGTGCCTCGTGTCTCGACTGAGCGGTCTGAGCGTCGGCAAGCGGCTCGGTCTTTCGTTCTCCCTGGTGGCCGGGCTCATCGCGGTGGCGGTCGGCGTCGGCCAGTGGGGAATGCAGCGTCAAGCCGACATCAGCGTGCGGATGACCCAACTGGAGCAGGTGGAAGACGACATCCAGACCTTCGTCTACCACGTGGCCGACGCCACCAGCTGGCAGGGCCTGGTCGTGGCCGACGCCGGCGCCTACGGCGGTGCGGCCGCCATCGCACCCGACTCCTACAACCGCTCCGAGCTCATGAAGACCAAGGAGGCGTTGTTCGCCACCCTGGACGGCACGCACACCCAGTACATGACGGCGGCCGAGCGGGAGAAGTTCGACCAGCTCCGCCCCGCCTGGGAGGACTTCTTCGTCTGGGACGACCGGATCGTGGAGATGCTGCGCGCCGACACCCGCGCCGGGCGCGTCGAGGCCATGGACAACATCAACGAGGGACCCGCCGCCGACGCCTGGGCCCTGGGCATCATGGTCAGTGACGAGTTGCAGGACTCCATCGCCAAGCGCATCGCCGCGCTGGAGGCCGAGGCCGGCGAGGTATCGGCCACCGGTGAGCGCGTGCTGTGGGGCGCGCTGGCCGTGGCGCTGCTGCTGGCCGTCGTGCTCAGCGCCGGGGTGACCCGATCGGTGGTGCGTCCGCTGCACACCGTGATGGAGGCGCTGGGACGGCTGGCCCGCGGTGACCTGACCGTGCACCTGGGCATGAAGCGCCGCGACGAGCTCGGCCGGCTCGGTGAGGCCCTGGACGCCACCGCCGCCTCGCTGCGCGCCACCGTGGCCACCGTGATCGATCACAGCGACACGCTGGCAGCCTCCTCCGAGCGGCTCTCGCAGGTCTCGGAGCGCATCTCCTCCTCCGCCGCGGAGGTCAGCGCCCAGTCCGGGGTGGTGGCCGCCGCCGCGTCGGACGTCTCCCACAACGTGCAGACCGTGGCCGCCGGCGGCCAGGAGATGGGCGCGGCGATCGGCGAGATCTCCCGCGGTACCTCCGACGCGGCCCAGGTCGCCGCCGAGGCCGTGACGGTGGCCCGCGAAACCAACGCGATGATGTCTCAGCTCGGCGCCTCCAGCGCGGAGATCGGCGACGTGGTCAAGACCATCACCTCGATCGCCGGGCAGACGAACCTGCTGGCGCTCAACGCCACCATCGAGGCCGCCCGCGCCGGGGAGGCGGGCAAGGGCTTCGCGGTGGTCGCGGGCGAGGTCAAGGACCTGGCCCAGGAGACCGCCAAGGCCACCGAGGACATCTCCCAGCGGGTCGCCGCCATCCAGGCCGACACGGCCGCGGCGATGGCGGCGATCGACCGGATCGGCGAGATCACCGGGCGGATCGACGGCCACCAGGCCGCCATCGCCGCAGCCGTGGAGGAGCAGACCGCCACGACCGGCGAGATGAACCGCAACATCGCCGACGCCGCAGCCTCCAGCAACCAGATCGCGGTCAACATCGCCGGTGTGGCACAGGCTGCGGTAGTCACCACCGAAGGGGTGACGCAGGCGCGGCAGTCCGCTGCCGAACTGGCCGGTATGAGCCGATCCCTGCGGGACCTGGTGGGCCGCTTCACCATCTGAGGCAGCGTCTGCCGCGGCCCGCCCGGCGGCTTCTCCGTGGCGGCCTCGAACAGCTCCGTGGCGCACCGGTAGGGCAGCCGGGCGCGGCTGCGCAGGTCCGGGCCGCCGGCTCGTACGGCAGCCGCCACAGGGTGCGCTCGCGCAGGGCGAGGGCGGGGCGGCCGGGCAGGGCTTCCGTCAGTTTCATAGGGGTCACTCCATTCACCTCTCGGCGGACGCTGCGTGCACGACCGATCGCGCGAGATGATGAATGGGCATTCGTCGTATGGCCTGCCTGGTATCCAGGGTGGTGTTGCCAGGAAGGCGACATCGGAGGCCGGTGAGGTGACATCGCCGGCCTCCGACGTATTTTTAAGTGAATCGGGAAATGCGAGTAACGGTGCCGTCGGCGATGAGGGGTGCCGAACACGGAACTGCGAACAGGAGGACCCGACCGCGAGACGGAGCGATGAAGACCGAATGGCCGGCGGTGCGATGCCGGGGACTCATCGGTCGTCCACGCGGTCGAAGCGCGTCCGCGGACGACGGAGGCGGCCGCTGTGGCGTCCGTCCGGTCCAGGAAGCGGCCGTTACGCGGAGGCGGCCGGGCCGTCGGCGAAACTGGCGAAGTAACCCGCCACCATGTCGTCGTCCCCGTGTCCCCGCGCTTCGGCACGCCGGAACCGCTCACCGGCGGCTTCGGCCAGATCCACCGCGATCCCGGCGGCCGCGGCGGCCTCGGTGATGAGCCGGGTGTCCTTCCCGGCGTTGCGCACGGTGAAGCTGGGCGAGTAATCCCCGCTGAGGACGGCCTTCATCTTCGCCTGGAGGTAAGGGCTGTCCATCGGTCCTCCGGTGATCACCTGGCCGAACAGCGCCGGATCCACGCCGAGCCCTTCGGCCAGCACGGAGGTCAACATGATCCCGAAACCGACCGTGGTGAGTTTGAGCCGGGTGGCCGCTCCGACCTCTCCCACCCACAGGGTCTTGCTGCCGATAGCGGAGAAGACGGGGTCGAGCCGCTCGTCGGCGGGCCCGGCGGCGAGGATGACCAGGGTTCCGGCCTCGGCCGGCTGCCGGGTGCCCTGCACGGGCGCGTCGACGAACACGAGCCCGTGCGACCGGGCGAAAGCGTCGAGGCGTTCGATGGCGGCCACGCCGACCGTGCTCATCTGCGCCCACACCTGTCCGGCCCGCAACCCGGGCGCTGCGGCGGTCATGGCCTCGCCGACCGCGTCGCCGTCGCTCAGCATGGTGATCACGACATCGGCACCGGACACGGCCTCGGCCGGGGCGGAGAAGACGAGGGCGCCGTCACCTCGCAGCGGCAGGGCCTTCTCCTTGGTCCGGTTCCACACCCTCACCTCGTGGCCGGCTCTGGCCAGATTGCGCGCCATGGCCGCGCCCATGATCCCGGTGCCCAGCAACGCGACGGTGGTCATAGTCAGCCTCTTTCTTTACTGAACAGTACAGATAGCATCAGGTCGACCACCGCCACCAGGCGGCGCCGGTCGGCCCCGGCCTTGCCCTGGACGCGCAGTCCCTGGATCGTCGTCATGACGAGGTCGGCCATCGCGGTCACGTCGGCGTCCGCAGGCAGCTCTCCGTGCTCGCGGGCGCGGCGCAGCACCGCGGTGACGGACATGGCGTTGCGGTCGAGCGCCTCGCCGACCACGCGACCGGCCACCGGATCGTGCGGCAGTCGCTCGGTCGCGGTGTTGGTGATCAGGCAGCCGCGCCGCTCCGGGTCGCCGACCGTGGCGTCCACCAGCCAGGTGAGCAGGTCGCGCAGGACCTCGCGGGCCGGAGCCGCGCTCGCGAGGCGGGCGGCGATGTCGGAGGTGGCCCGCACGGCGTAGCGCCGCAGCGCGGCCTCGTAGAGGCCGTCCTTGCTGCCGAAGGCCGCATACAGCGAGCCGCGGCCGATCCCGGTGGCTTCGACCAGATCCTGGATCGAGGTCGCGGCGTAGCCCTTGCGCCAGAAGACGTCGACCGCGCGGTCGAGCACCGTGTCGGTGTCGAACTCCCTCGTCCGTGCCATGCGGCCATCCTATCCCGTATGTGGAATGATCAGTCAAGTATCGGTCGTCGGAGCCGGGCTGCGCGTGCGGCCGGAGCCGCCACCCGGCCGGTCACCCGGTGCGGTCCCGGGCTGACCGGCCGGAGCGAGGCCGGGGGAGCCCGTCGACGGCGGGTGGCCCGAGTCCTCCACCGCCTCCGGCGTTCTCCGCCGGGGCGGGCCGATCACCCGGGCGGAATAGGGGAGGAGCCTCCTATTCTTGGCGGTCATGGTCCGTACCCGCCTGTACCGCAACGGCGTGCTCGAATCCGCCGGATTCCCCATCGCCGATGTCTCCGAGCACATCACCGACCCCGACGCCGCGGTCTGGTTCGACCTGTGCGCGCCCGCCCCCGCCGACCTGGCGGTGATCGCCGAGGAACTCGGCCTGCACGCCCTGGCGGTCGAGGACGTCCTGCACGACCGCCAGCGCCCCAAGCTCGACGTCTACGACAGCCACCTGTTCCTGACCGTCTACGCGGTGCGCCTGGACGCCGCGACCGGGCACGCCGACTCCAGCGAGATCAACGTCTTCGTCACCCGCAACGCCCTGGTCACCGTACGCTCCGACGACCGTTTCGACATCGACCAGATCGCCAAGCGCTGGGACGCCGCCGCGGGCCTGGCCGGGCACGGCGTCGGCTTCCTGCTGCACGGTCTGCTCGATGTCGTCGTCGACGGCCACTTCGAGGTCGTCCAGGCCCTCGACGAGCGCGTCGAGGCGCTGGAGGACGAGCTGTTCACCGACGGCGGCGCGGCCCGGTCCCTGCAGCGGCGCACCTACGACCTGCGCAAGGACATGGTCACCTTCCGCCGGGTGGTGCTGCCCATGCGGGAGGTGCTCACCGCGCTGCTGCGCCGGGACCTGCACGTGGTCGACGCCGCCATGGTCCCCTACTACCAGGACGTCTACGACCACGTGCTGCGGGTGGCCGAGTGGGTCGACTCGCTGCGCGAGCTGGTCGGCAACATCCGCGAGACCGCCCTGTCGCAGCAGGGACACCGGCTCAACGAGATCATGAAGCGCGTCACGAGCTGGGCGGCGGTCATCGCCGTGCCCACCGCGATCACCGGCTTCTACGGCCAGAACGTGCCCTATCCGGGTGCCGGGCAGCCGGGCGGGTTCTGGGCCTCCACCCTGCTGATCGTCGTCGTCTCCGCTGTGCTGGTCGCCGTGTTCCGCAAGAAGAACTGGCTGTGACACGCCCGTTTCCGCGGCCGCACACGAGCCGCCAAGCGGACGAGGCCGGTGGACCGGAGGCGCAAAACATCCCTCAGGGGATGTTTGATCCCGCGAGTTCTGTCTGATCCGCGTTCAGGCGCCGCGCCGCGCCGCGCCACGCCGGGGTGGATTCGCCGGTGGGGCGGCGGGACAGAGGGCGGGAAGCCGTGCGGCAGGTAGCGCCGCGGTCCACTGGGGGGGGGCGACGCCCAGCAGCGCAGCGAACCGCCGCGGACCGAAGCCCTGGCCTCCCCGGGACGGCCGGAGCCGAGCGGCGTTCACTACCGCTCCGCACGCCACGTCCGGGGCGGCCTCGGCCTGCGCTGGGCGGGCCTTCTTCACCGGCCGGGCCCGAACGGCCGGGGCGCGCCGGATGCGGAGTCGGCCGACATGCGGCGGAGAAAAGTATGTCGCCGGACCACACTGTCGGCCGGAGTCCTCCTTGGCAGGATCCGTGCATGGAACTCACTGTTCGTGGTCTGCGGCACAACCTCCTGGTCCGCGGACCCATCGACGGCCCGCCCGTGCTGCTGGTCCACGGCAACTGCTCCTCCGCGGCGTTCTGGGAGCCGCTGGTACGGCTGCTGCCCGAGCACTGGCGGATCGTCGCACCCGACCTGCGCGGCTACGGAAGCACCGACGCCGCTCCGGTCGACGCCACCCGCGGACTGCGCGACTTCGCCGACGACCTGGCCGCGCTGCTGGACGCGGAGGAGGTCTTCCCGGCCGGCACCCGCCCGGTCGTGGTGGCTCACTCCATGGGCGGCGGTGTGGCGATGCAGCTTCTGATCGACGCCCCCGAGCGGGTCGCCGCGCTGCTCCTGGAGGCGCCGCTGTCGCCGTACGGCTTCGGCCTGGGCGGGGCGGGCGCGGCCAACCCCGACTTCGTGGCCCGCCTGGAGGCCGGTGACCGCGGCGACGACTCGCCCGTCAGCCCCCGGATGATCCTGCGCACGTACTACGTGGCCGATCCGGCGAGCCTGGGCGCGGACGAGGAGCTGTTGCTCGACACGGTCCTGTCCACCGCGACCGGTGAGGGCAACTACCCGGGCGACGCGGTCGCCTGCGGCGACTGGCCGGGCGTGGGAGCCGGCCGGCGCGGCGTGCTCAACGCCATGGCGCCGCAGTGGTTCGACATCGCCGACGACCTGGTCGCGGTTCCCGGCAAGCCGCACGTGATCTGGGTGCGGGGCGACGCCGACCAGATCGTCTCGGACACGTCCCTGTTCGACCTGGCCTACCTCGGCAAGCTCGGCGCGGTTCCCGGCTGGCCGGGTGAGGAGCTCTGCCCGCCCCAGCCGATGGTCACCGAGACCAGGGCGGTCCTCGACCGCTACGCCGAGGCCGGGGGGTCCTACGAGGAGATCGTCTACGAAGGGGTGGGGCACAGCCCGCACATCGAGCGCACCGCCGACTTCACCGCGATCGTGACCCGCCTCGTGGCGGATACGGCGGCGGGCAACGTGACGGCGGGCAACGTGACGGCGGGCAACGTGACGGCGGGCAACGTGACGGGCGACGCGGCCGACGCGCCGGGCCGATGAGCGAGCCGGTCTACCGCCGGGAGCGGGTGCCCGTCCGGGGTGGCGCACTGCGGGCGGGGGTGTGGGGCGAGCGGGGGCCGCTGGTCGTCGCCGCCCACGGCATCACCTCCTCCCACCTGGCGTGGACGCTGCTCGGCCCGGACCTGGGGCGCGACCATCGCTTCGTCGCGGTGGACCTGCGCGGCCGGGGCGGCAGCCGGGATCTGCCGGAGCCGTACGGCATGGCCGCGCACGCCGACGACCTCGCCGCCGTGATCGAGCACCACGGTGGCGGGCCGGCCCTGCTGGTCGGGCACTCGATGGGCGGATTCGTCGTGGCAGAGACCGCCCGCCGCCACCGGCACCTGGTGGACCGGCTCGTCCTGGTGGACGGGGGAGCGCCGCTCCCCCTGCCCGAGGGCGCGGGCACCGTACGGGAGGCGATCGAACGCACGGTGGGGCCGATCGTGGCGCGGCTGGAGCGGACGTTCGCGACCCGGGAGGAGGGCCGGGACCTGTGGCGCGCGCATCCGGCCTTCGCCGAGTGGACCGAGGCGTGCGCGGCCTACGCCGACTACGACCTGGTGGACCTGGGCGACCGGTTCGAGGCCGCGTGCCGGATGGAGGCCGCGCTCGCCGACGCGCCCGAGGTGTACGCCCTGCCCGGAGCGGTCCCCGAGCCGCTGCCGGTGCCCGCCGTGTTCCTTCGGGCGGCCCGCGGCATGCTGGACGAGCCGGACCTGCCGCTGTACGCACCCGGCCGGGCCACCGAGTGGCTGCCCGGCGTCGCGGAGTCCACCGTGGAGGGCGTCAACCACTACACGATCACCCTGTCCCCCCGGGGCAGCGCGGCGGTCGCCACCGCCGTACGCGCTCTCGCGCACTGACCCGCGGGACAGGGTGGCCTGCACCCGGCGCAGCCACCCCCTCAGGGAGGCTGCGCCGGCCGACATCCCGTCAGGCAGCGTCGAGGGCTTCAGTGATCTTGCGGCTCATGTCCGCCACGGTGGGGCTGGGCCGGCAGCACCTGGTCGGCGATCGCCGCTGCGGACGTGCCGTCCAGCTTCACGTCCTTGGGATACGCGGCGAGCACGTGCCCGACCGGGCCGGTGGCGGAGGCCAGGGCGATGGAGCCCTCGGTGGCGGCCTGGTGGGGCTTGCCGGCGGCATCGGCGGCGGACATCAGCGCAACGGCGCCGTAGGCGGCGGTGCGCAGGGTGAGCCTGTCCTGGTCGGTCAGGGTGATGGGCATGGTCGTGTGCTCCTCGGATGTGTTCCGGGGTTCGGTGGAACGGATGAAGGGGGGAATGCGGTCCTGGCGGTGCCCGGCGGATCCCGGCGGCTGGGGCGGGTCGCCGGGGGAATCCCCTCCCGGACGCCCGCGCCCACCGGCGTGGGCTCGGCGTCAGTCGTCGATCGCCTGGTAGAGGGTGGTCCAGAAGTCGTTCATCAGGTGCGCGGGGCTCGGCACGGTGTAGCCGATCTGGCAGAGCAGGATGCCGGTGAGCCGGTTGACCGGGTCGGCGTAGGCGGAGGTGCCGCTGCCGCCGTCCCAGCCGAACTGGCCGATCGGCGCGTAGTCGCCGCGGTAGGTGCGCACCGCCATGCCGATACCCCAGCCGCCCTGCTGTCCCTGGCCGAAGGAGATGTGCACGTTTTCGGTGGCCAGGGCGGTGCGGGCGGCGTTCTGCTCGGGCGTGAGCCGGTTGGTGGTCATCAGCTCGACCGCGGGCCGCGACAGGATCCGCCTGCCCTGGTGCGTCCCGCCGTTGAGCAGCATCTGGAAGTAGGCGTGGTAGTCGTCGGCGGTGGAGACCAGGCCGCCCCCGCCGCCCTGGAACGCCGGCGGCTTGCTCCACCGGCCGCCCTCGGGCTCGTCCCACGCCTGGAACTCGCCGGTCCGCGGGTCGGGGGCGTACAGGACGGGCAGCCGGTCGATCTTGTCGGCGGGCACGTGGAAACCGGTGTCCTCCATCCCCAGGGGCTCGAAGATGCGTTCGTGCAGGAACTCCTCGAACGACTGACCGCTGACCCGGGAGACGAGCACGCCGACCAGGTCGCTGCTGATCTGGTACTGCCACCGCTCGCCGGGCTGGTGCATCAGCGGCAGCTCGCCCAGGCGGCGCATCCACTCGTCCGGCTCGGGCACCTCCACCGGCAGGTTCGGCGTCAGCCCCCGCTCGAAGATCGCGTTCAGTATCGGGGTGCCCAGCGCCGTCATGTCCATGCCGAGGCCGAACGTGGAGGTGAGCACGTCCCGCACGGTGATCGGCCGGCGGGCCGGCACGGTGTCGTCCAGCGGGCTGTCGACGCGCTTGAGCACCTGGCGGTCGGCCAGCTCGGGCAGCCACGGGTCCACCACGTCGTCCAGCCGCAGCCGGCACTCGTCCAGCAGCACCATCGCCGCCGCGATCGAGACCGGCTTGGAGGTGGAGGCCATACGGAAGATCGTGTCGCGGCGCATCGGCGCGCCTCCGTCGTGCCGCATCGTGCCGAGCGTCTCGACGTGAGTCTGGCCGCCCCGGCTGACCAGGGCCACCAGCCCGGGGATCTTCCCGGAATCGACGTGCCGCTCCAGCACCTCGCGCAACCTGCGCAGCCCCTTCATGGTGAAGCCGCTGCCACCGGTTCCCATCATGAATCTCCTTACCCGCAGTCTTCGATCTTGTGGAACCCGCCCCGGCGTGGCGCCCATGGGTGTCCATGAGCGCCGCACCAGGGCCGGGGTGAGCCTGGCCTGGCCCGCCCAGCGGTCCCGAGGCCGCGGTGATCGACGCCGTCCTGCCCGGCAAAGGCGTCATCCCGCCGCTCCAGAGATTGTCCGAATCTCCCGGCGACTAGGATCAACGCGAACAACGGGGCGGAACAACGACAACCTGCGCAAGGCTGCATTAACCCCCGGGTTAACGCCAAGGAGGATCGTGGACCTTCGCGACATCGAGATCTTCCTGACCCTGGCCGAAGAGCTGCACTTCGGCCGGACCGCCGAACGGCTGCGCGTATCCCCCGCCCGCATCACCCAGGCCATCAAGAAGCAGGAACGCCAGATCGGCGCTGCGCTGTTCGAACGCACCAGCCGCACGGTCCGGCTGACCCCGCTCGGCCGTCAGCTCCGCGACGACCTGCGGCCCGTCTACAGCGGGCTGCAGGACGGCATGCGCCGGGCCAAGCTCGCCGCCCAGGGCGTCACCGCCGTGCTGCGCGTCGGCATGCTCCCCCTCAACGCCCACGACCTGCGCCCCTACTGGGACGCCTTCCGCACCCGCCACCCGCAGTGGCGGCTGCAGATTCAGCACGCCTCCTTCGTCGACCCGTTCGCCGGGCTGCGCCGCGGCGACCTCGACGTGCTGGTCTGCTGGCTGCCGGTCGACGAACCCGATCTGACGGTGGGCCCGGTCCTGCTCGCCGAGCCACGGGTGCTCGCCGTGGCCGCCGACCACGAACTCACCCGGCGCACATCCGTCCGCCTGGATGTGCTCGCCGACTTCCAGCACAGCGACTCCCCGTCGCGGCCGGACTACTGGGCCGACGGCTTCGTCCCGTCCCACACCCGCAAGGGCCGCCCGATCCAACGCGGCCCCATGGTGGGCAGCACCGAGGAGATCCTCACCCTGACCAGTACGGGGCAGATCGTCAACCTCTTCCCCGCCCACATGATGCGCTATTGGAACCGGCCCGACATCGCCTACCTGCCCGTCAGCGACCTCGACGCCCTGCCGTACGCCCTGGTGTGGCGTACCGAGACCGAGAACGACCTCGTCCGGGCACTGGCCCGGGTCGCCGCCGACCTCGGCCCCCTTCCCGCCTGAGCCGCGCCTCCCGGCCACGTCGCGTTCGCGCAGACGGAACGTCACGCCCGGCCGCTTCCGCCCGGCCCGCTGGCGAGACTTCTCGTTCTGGGGACGCCGCCGGCTCCGGGCGGCGGCGTCATGCCGGGTGGATGAGGCGGCTTTCGTAGGCGAAGACCACGGCCTGTATCCGGTCGCGGAGTTCGAGCTTCTGCAGGATTCGCCCCAGATGGGACTTCACGGTCGCCTCCGCGAGGTACAGGGCGGCCGCGATCTCGGCGTTGGACAGGCCGCGGCCCACCTGGACGAGCACCTCGCGCTCACGGGCGCTGAGCCGGCTCAGCCGCTCGTCGCGGTCGGAGTCGCCGCCGGGGAGGTGCGGGCGGAAGTCCTCCAGCAGGCGGCGGGTGATCCGCGGGGAGAGCACCGCGTCGCCCGCGGCCACGCTGCGTATCGCGGTGAGCAGTTCCTCGGGTCTGGCGTTTTTCAACAGGAAGCCCGAGGCTCCGGCCTTGAGTCCGGCGAAGGCGTATTCATCCAGGTCGAAGGTGGTGAGGATCAGCACTCTGCTCCGGGGGGAGATCCGGATGAGCTGCCGGGTCGCCTCGATCCCGTCGGTCCCGGGCATCCGGACGTCCATGAGGACGACATCGGGGCGCAGCTCCCGGGCGAGGCGTACGGCCTGGATGCCGTCCGCGGCCTCGCCGACCGGCGCCATGTCGGGCTGGGCCTCCAGAACCGTGCTGAAGGCCATGCGGAGCAGCGCTTCGTCGTCGGCGATCAGGACGCGGATCCTCATGCGGACGCCGTTCCGCTGCTGCCGAGGAAGAGCCGGGTGTGGACTCCCCAGCCGCCGCCCGGAAGCGGTCCGGCCCGCAGCCTCCCCCCGTAGGCGGCCGAGCGCTCGCGCATGCCGGCGATGCCGTGGCCGGACGGTGCGACGCCGGCAAGCGGCGGGCAGGGGCCGCTGTCGGTGACGTCCACGGTGACGGTCTCGGTCGAGCACCGTATCCGGACCTTCGCGCGTGTGCCGGCGGGTGTGTGCTTGAGGGTGTTGGTCAAGGCTTCCTGGACCAGGCGGTAGACGGTCAGTTGCGCGGTGGCGGGTATGTGGGTGTGGCCGCCCTGGACCTCGATGCGGGTCGGCAGTCCGGCGGCGCACATCTGGCCGGCGAGGGCCTCCAGCTGTGCGATGCCGGGCAACGGGTGGCGCTCGGCGTCCGGTTCGTCGGTCCGCAGGATGCCCAGCGAGCGCCGCATGTCGGTCAGGGCCTGCCGGCCCGTCTCGGAGATCTGGAGCATCGCGGTGGTGGCCCTGTCGGGCGAGCGGTGCTGCGCGTAGACGGCGGCGTCGGTGAGCGCGACCATGACGGACAGGTTGTGGGTGACGATGTCGTGCATCTCCCGGGCGATACGTGTCCTCTCCTCGGCGACGGCCAGTCGCGCCTGCTGGTCCTGTTGCTGCTCCAGGCGTGCGGCCCGTTCCTCCACGGCCGCGAGGTAGGCGCGCGTGGTCCGCACATTCACCCCCAGGACGGCGGCGGCGACGACCATCGCGGTCATCGCGACGAAGGGGGTCAGGAATGCGCCTTCCGTCGTCCAGCGCAGGCAGGCCAGCAGGGCCCCGCCCTCCACGACGGCACCGGCGACAAGCGTGCCGCGCCGGCCCGAGTTCGCGGCCGCCGTGTAGAGAGCCACGAGCAAGGCGACGTCCGCCGGCAGTTGGACGTCCATCAGCCACTGGACGAAGGCGGCGGCCGCCACGGCGCCGAACACCGCGAGCGGGGCCCGGCGCCGCCATACCAGGGGCAGCGCCAGGGCGGCGGTGAGGACCACGGCCACCGGAAGCTCCTGCGGCGCGCGCGTGGTCACGATGTTGAGCAGGAGCAGCACCGGCAGCACCGAGTCCCACACCATGGGCGGCAGCCGGAGGCCCCAGCGCCGGGCGGCTCGCACCAGTCGCACCGCCCGCATGGAGGCCAGGTCGGCGTACCGCGTCAGCCGTACGGCTGTCCTCGTCCGCTGTAGGCGTGTCTCTGTCCGCTGTACGCGGTCCCGGTGGCGCACCGGGTGGGCGTCGCCGGGCTCTGCGGCCGCCTCGGTCATCGCACGTCCCTGTCGATTCAGCGTCATGGCGGCCCCGGTCGGGGCCGCCACCGCGTACAGCCGGAGCCGGGCCGGGTGAGGAGCCCGCGCCCCGCGCTCCCCGGCGTGTACCGCGGCCCTGCCACGGTAGGCCACAGGCCCGCCGAGCACATGGGTCCACCGTCTGATGGCGTCGCGCCGAGGTACGACCGCAGGAGGAGTCCCGCTGCCGTCCACGGTCGCGGAGCGGCCGTTCATCCGGCGTGCCCGACTGCGACTGCGGTGGCACAGGGATGTGCCTCGGATGCGACTCCGGGCGCATGCGGCGGAGACCCGGGGTCGATGCGGCATCGCGTGCTCCGCCCTGAGGATGGCCGGGTGACCGAGATCATCGCGGGACTGTACGTGTCCCCTCTGGAGCTCCTCGCCTTGCTGGGTGCCGTCGCGCTGGTGGTGGCGCGCTGGCTGCCCCCCGTCGCCCGCCCACGCGTCGCGATCGCGGCGGGGGCGGTTCTCGCGCCGTCCGCGGTCGTGCTGAGCGTGACGGGGATCCGCTGGCAGATGCTGCCGGTGCTGGCAGGCGCCGCCGTCGCGTCGCCGTCCGCCTTCTCTCCTCTGCTGCGGCGCCGTACCGGCCGGCCGGCGCGGCGGGCCCGGCGGTGGCTGGCGTTGCCGGGGTCGGTGGCCTGCGCCGGCCTGATCGCCACGGGCCCGGTGGCCGCCTGGGCCTTTCCCGTACCCGTGTTCCCCGAGCCGTCGGGCCGTTTCGCGGTCGGTACCCACGTGGTGCAGTGGACCGACCCACGCCGCCCCGAGAGCTTCACCGCCGATCCGCGCGACCGGCGCACGGTCGTGGTCCAGCTCTGGTATCCCGCGCAGAAGAGCCCCGCAGGCGCGCGGCGGGCCCAGTACTCCGGACGCACGGAGCACGAGGCGCGCACCGTTTCCGACGCCCTCGCCCGCCAGGTCGGCCTGCCGGGCTTCCTGGTCGACGGCGTCCCGCGTGCCCGCACCCGTTCGGTCTTCGACGCCCCGGTGGCCGGTGGGAGCGAACGCTTCCCGATCGTGCTGTTCTCTCCCGGGTCGGGCGGAGTGCGCACCCAGAACACCGCCTGGGCGGAGGAGCTGGCCAGCCACGGCTATGTGGTCGCCGCCCTCGACCACCCGTACGACTCCGCCGCCGTCGTCCTCGACGACGGCCGAACGATTCACACCGAGATCGCCTCCACCGGGGACCGGGACGAGGACGGCGAACTGGCGGTTGGCTGGACGGCTGTTCGGGCCGCCGACCTCAGCCTCGTCCTCACCCAGCTGGACCGCCTAGGCCGAGGCGAGATCACCGGCCCGCTGACCGGACGCCTGGACACCGGTCGAGTCGCGGTCACCGGCCACTCCATGGGCGGCGCCGCCGCTCTGCAGGCAGCCCGGCAGGACCGCCGGTTCGACGCCGTCATCGATCTGGACGGCTACCCCCACGGTCCCACCTCTCCCCACCTCCACCAGCCGACGCTCGCGCTCACCCAGGCCGTCACCTCCGGGACCGACCCGCGCTACATACCCCGCCTCACCGAGGTCCTCGAGCTCGGCACCGCGACGGGCTACCGGCTCACCATCCCCGGCGCCGCACACCTCACCTTCATGGACGGCCCCCTGTACCTGCCGCCTGTGCCCTCGATAGTCGGCTCCCTGGGTCGCACCGAGAGCCCGCGCGTCGTCGCCGCAGCCACTCTCGCCTTCCTGGACGCCACCTTGCGGCACAGGCCCGGTGACCTGGCCGGTGTTCTGTCGGCCTACGGCGACCTCAGCATCCACCGCCCGGACGACAGCCGTTGACCAGATGCGCCGAGGCGGCCGACGGCACGGCCGTCCCGGCAAGGGGACCCACGGGTCCGCCTCCGAGGGCGCTGCGCCGGTCCGGTCGGTGCGCGTCCCGGCGGGCGGCTCCGACGGCGGCCCGGCCCTGCCCTTCTACGGCAGACGTCCGGCGGCACCGGACCGGCCGTTCCTGGAACGCCGCCGTCCGAGGGACCTGCTCCCGCCTCGCCCGGTCGCGGCCGATCAATCCCGTCGCCGTCGAACGCGGGGGAGGCGGCGACCGGGTCGGGAGGCGCTCCGAGCGGCGAGATCCCGCCTGATCCGCTGCCCCGGGGAGGGCGGAGCGGAAAGCGGCGAGGTCACGCGCCGCCGTTGACCGCGCCGGTCTTGAGAGAGCCTTCGCTGATCTGCCACTTGTCCAGCAGCTTGTCGTAGGTGCCGTCGTCGAACAGCTCGTACAGGGCCGCCTGGACGGCCTGGCGCAGACCGCTGCGATCCTTGGCGATCGCGATACCGTACGGCGCCGCCTCGATCTGCCGGCCGGAGATGGCCAGGGACGGGTTCTCCCGGACGGACACCGCCGCCGGAGGGAAGTCGTCGAGGTAGGCATCCGCCTTGCCGGCCAGGACCGTTTCCTTGGAGCCGGTCAGCGTGGGCACGGCGATGATCGTCATCTTCTCGCCCGCGGCGCAGCGCTTGTTCTGCGCCTCGGCCAGCTCGACGTACAGGGTGCCCGCCGGCAGGGCGACCCGCCGGCCGCACAGATCCCCGATGCCCTCGCCGCCCTGCCCGCCGCGGGTGACGACGACGGAGCCGACGTTGAGGTAGTCGACGAAGTCGACGCGCTGCTGCCGTTCGGCCTTGTCCGTGATGGAGGACATGGCCACGTCGAGGTCGCCTGACTCCACCTTGCCGAGCAGTTCGGGCCAGGGCGTCTGCCGTATCTCCGCCTTCAGGCCGAGCCTGCCGGCGATCGCGGTGGCCAACTCGACGTCGAATCCGGTCTGCTCGCCGTCCTGGAGGAACTCCATGGGCGCGAACGACAGGTCCGAGCCGACGACCAGCACGCCTGCCCGGCGGATGTCATCGGGCACCGAGCCGCGGGCGGCGGAGATCCGCACGCCGGCGGCGCCGGGGCCGTCCGCGGTGTCGGGCGCGGCCGCGCAGCCGGCCAGCAGAAGACTCGCGGCGGCGGCCGCGATCCAGGTGGTGATCCGCATAGACGTTCCCGGGATGCTCGTAGGGTGTCGGTCCTGTCAGGGAAATCGGCAGTGACCCGTCTCACTTAAGTGCTCAGCTCCGGCCTCTTGCGGCCGAACCAGGGGGAAAGCGACTGGAGAGGCAGTGATGAGGCTCACCATCCGGCATCAGATCCTGGCCTTGGCCGCGGCAGGTTTCCTCCTCGTGGGCGTGGCCGGTCTGATCGGCTACCGGGGCATCTCCCAATTGGAGGAGGCCCAGGTGAAGGCACGCGCCGCGACGACGGCGCTGGAGGCCGTCAGCACGGCCGACACCGCCCGGGTGGCCTTTCGCGCCGATGTGCTGAACGCGATGACCACCCGCGACGGCGCCGAGCGGCAGCAGGCCCTCGACCTGCTCGGCGGCCACGTACGGGCCCTGCGCGCCGGCTTCGCCGGCGTCACCGACGCCCAGCCGGAGCTGACGGCTCAGGTGCGGCAGTTGCAGGACACCGCCCAGGAGATGATCGCCACCGGGCAGCGGGTGGTCACCCTGGCCAGCCGGGTGGTCAGCGACCCCGAGCAGACCGGTGCCGCGCAGGCCCGCCCCGACTTCGAAAGCCACTACCGGACGTTCGACGAGGCCCTGCCCCGGCTGAAGCAGCGTATCGCCGCGCAGGCCGAGGAGACCTCCGCCCGGGCGCAGGACGTCGCCTCCGACGCCAAGATCCTCACCCTGGTCACCGCCGGGCTGGCCGCGCTGCTGCTGGGCGGCGCCGCCGTACTGCTGGCCGGGCGGGTCTCGGGCCGTATCGGCTCCTACGTGTCGGCCATGAAGGCCCTGGCCGCCAAGGACCTGACCGTCTCCATCGACACCTCCCCGCGTGACGAGCTGGGCGAGATGGCACGCGCGCTGGCCCAGACCGTGAACGTGCTGCGTGACGCTCTGGCCGTGATCGGCCGCCACAGCGCCACCCTGACCGAGGCCTCCCGCGAGCTGAACGCGGCCTCCGGCGAGATGGACGCCGCCGCGACCGGCACCGCCGCCCGCTCCGACCAGGTCGCCGCGACCGCCGCGCAGGTCTCGGCCAACGTGCAGACCGTCGCGGCGGCCAGCGAGGAGATGAGCGCCTCCATCGCCGAGATCGCCGGCAGCGTCAGCCAGGCCGCACGGGTGGCCGACACCGGCGTGGCCGCCGTACGGGCCGCCGGGGAGACCGTGACCAAACTCGGCACCTCCTCGGCGGAGATCGGCTCCGTCATCAAGACGATCACCTCGATCGCCGAGCAGACCAACCTGCTGGCGCTGAACGCGACCATCGAGGCGGCCCGCGCCGGCGAGGCCGGCAAGGGCTTCGCGGTCGTGGCCGGCGAGGTCAAGGACCTGGCGCAGGAGACGGCCAAGGCCACCGGGGACATCGCCCGGCGGATCGAGGCGATCCAAGCCGACACCGGCGCGGCCATCGCGGCCATCTCCGGTATCAGCGGAGTGATCGCGACCGTCAGCGAGCACTCCACCGCCATCGCGGCCGCGGTGGAGGAGCAGAGCGCCACCTCCGGGGAGATGAGCCGCAACATCTCCCAGGCTGCGGGCGGCGCCGACGACATCGCCGCAGGTATCAGCGAGGTCGCCAAGGCGGCGGTGATCACCACCTCCGGGGTGGCCGAGGCCCGCCGCACCGCCGGCCGTCTCGACCGGGTGGCCGCGGAACTGCACGGCATCGTCGAACAGTTCACCGTCTGAACACGCGACGGCCTGGCCCGGTGGTGTTCGAGAACACGACCATCCTGGCATGACGATCCGGAAACGCGGCTCCACAGGCCCCGGGGCAGACCACGGCCTCCACGGCACCCGGCGCGGTTCGCGGGTACGCAGCGGGTTGCGGGTGCGCGCCAGTCGCGGGCGCGCATGCGGGTCCTCCGGCTCCAGGGGGCATGACGTGCCGACCAGACCTCCCGGCTCACCTGATTCGCCGCCACCGGCGATCACGGGTGTGCGGCAGGCGGGCCTGTGGCCGTACCCGCCGAGGTCTTCGTGGCTCCTCGGCAGCACGCCGGTCTCGCCTCACCGGCGCCGGCTTCGGTGATGCGGATCCCTTCCGGCCGGTTCCCGCCGCCGGAGGCATGCTGTTACGGTAGGGCGCGGTGCGCCGGGAAGTCTGGTCGGCAACGACGGTTTCCGTGTCGACCGCGACGGAGGCGCCGATGGCGCGGCATGCGATGGATCACCCGGCTGACAGGCTCGGCCCGTGCGGGGGCAGGCCGCTGGGCACGTCGCCGGCGGCTTCCGGCGGCGAGCGCGGCGTGTCCGCCCGGTACGGCACCGCCCTCCGCCGGCTGCGCGACCGGGTCCGTCAGGAGTCCGGCTCATGAGCACGGAAGCGCGGGACGCGCGCCGCGCCGGAGCCGCGCCCGCCGTCCGCGCCACCGCGACGAGCAAGCGCTACGGCGACGTCGTCGCGGTCGACGGGGTGAGCCTGAGCGCCGAGCGCGGGCAGATCTACGCGCTGCTCGGCCTCAACGGCGCGGGCAAGACCACGCTGATCCGCATGCTGCTGGACCTGCCCGGCGCCTCGGTGCCGGTGCTGGCCGCCGGGGCGGGTCGCGTCCTGCTGGTCGCGGCGCTGACGTGCGCGCTGGCCACGCCGCTGGTGCTGGCCGCCAGTGCCGGGCGCGGGTACCTGGCCGCGGTCGGGGCGCTGTTCGCCGCGCTGTTCTGCGCGCAGGTGATCGCCGCCCTCGGTTACGGCGCCTACTTCCCCTGGTCGGTCCCGGGGCTGCTGGCCGGTGTCGCCGGGCCCGGTCAGGAGCCGCCCGGTCTGCTCGGCCATCTGCTGGTGGCACTCGCCGGGGCCGGCGGGGCGCTGGCCACGGCCGTCTGGTGGCAGCGGGCCGACCACACCCGATGAACATCTCCGCCGCGGCGGGGCTCCGGTCGGACGAGGGGGAGACTGAGACCCCGGCCCGGAGCCTGGCAGCGCCGCGCACCGCCGCCTCCCACCGGTGGGGTCACCACGCCGGCCGGCCGGTGGCGCATCCGGACGCCGAGCCCTCGCCCGGGCTGCCGCCGGCGGGAATCAACTCGCCCAGGCCGGGCATTCTTCTGGTCAGGAAAGACCGTCGCCCGCCGTGCCCCGTGGGCGAGAAGGAGTGTGGTCCCCGTGTCGTCGGCCCCGCAGGACGCCGCGGGGCTGGCCGTCTCGGCCGGCCTGTACGCGGACGCCATCGTGGTGCGCGCCAGTGGCGCACTGGAGATGTCCACCGCCCCGATCCTGCGCGCACCGCTGGAGCGCATCTGGGACCTGCCGGACGTGGCGGTCGTCATCATCGACGTCGCCGAGCTGGTCTTCTGCGATTCGGCCGGGCTGGGCGAGCTGGTGCGCGCCGGGCGCCGCAGCCGGGACAAGGGGGCGCGGTTGATCCTGGCCGGCGTCGACGGGCAGCTGGCGCGCCGGCTGGAGCTGACCGGGCTGCGCCGCAGCTTCGAGGTGCACGCCGATCTGGCCGCGGCCCTGCGGGCGGTGAGGTCGGCCGGCCGGTGGGCGCGTCCTGACGACGACCGGTTCAGCCCGGCTCCGTGACCGCCGCGGCCGGAGAAGCGCGGCGGGGTGGTGCCCGGGCGGTCACCGCTCGGTCCCGCACTCCACGTCGGCGCTGTCAGGGGACGGTCCGGTCAGCGGACCGCCCCGCCAGCGTGGCCGGCCCTCGGTGTCGATGCGGTCGGTGTCCAGCAGGCTGACGGCCAGACGGCGGATGCGTCCGGTCTGGCGCAGAGCCGTCCCCAGGATCCCGCGGCGTTGCTCGGACGGCAGGGTGTCGATCTCGCCCGTGTTCGCACGTGTCAGGCGGCGAGGGTGGCGTGCATCTCCCACACCAGGATCTCGGCCGGCTCGGCGGCGGTGACCTTCTGGCCGCCGGTGGCGGTCAGGCGCACCGCGTCGCCGGCGGCCAGCGCGCCCGCCCCTTCCAGGGTGACCGTGCCGCGCGGCACGAACAGGTGCAGGAACGGCGCCTCGGGCAGCTGCACGCTCCGGCCGGGGGCCAGGCGAGCGGCGTGCAGCGCGGCGTAGCGGTTCTTGATCCGGATGGCGGCTGCGCCGTCGTGCTCGGCCATGCCGGAGGCGACCGGCACCAGGCCGCCGCCGAGCAGCTCGGCGTCGATCTCCAGCTGCTCGTAGCCGGGGGTGATGCCGGTCTCGTCGGGTACCACCCACATCTGTACGAAGTGCACCGGCTCGTGGTGCACGTCGCCCGAGAGGCGCCAGGAGTCGTTCTTCTCCGAGTGCAGGATGCCGGTGCCGGCGCTCATCCGCTGGGCCAGGCCGGGGTAGATGACGCCGTTGTGGCCTTCGGAGTCCTGGTGGACCAGGGAGCCCTGCAGCACCCAGGTGACGATCTCCATGTCGCGGTGCGGGTGGGTGTCGAAACCGGTGCCCGCGCGTACGACGTCGTCGTTGTTGACCAGCAGCAGCCCGTGGTGGGTGTTGGCCGGATCATGATGGCGGCCGAAGGAGAAGGAGTGCTTGGAGTCCAGCCAGCCGGCCTCGGTGGCGAAGCGCTCGGTCGCGCGGCGGACGTCGATGCGGGGCGCGAGGGACAGGGTGTTCATGCCGGTGTTCATGCCGGGTTCCTTCCAGGACGGTGGTGAGGGCCGGGTCGCCGGTGCCGGGGACGGGCCTGATCAGGCGTTCTTGATCGCGGAGACCTCGGACTCCAGCACGATCTTGTCGCTGACCGGGAAATCGCCGGTCTCCAGCGCGGCGTTCCAGGTCACGCCGTAGTCCTTGCGGTTGATCGTCACCGAGCCCTCGAAGCCGAGCCGGGTGTTGCCGCGCAGGTGCTCGTCGCGGGTGTCGACGCTGGCGGCCCGGATGGTCCCGGTCACGGCGGTGGCGGCCGGGTCGGCGGCGTCGAAGACGACGGTGCCGTCGAAGTCGTCGAAGGCGCCGCGGACCTTGGTGACCGCGGCGTGGCGGGCGACGAAGCCGATCGGGGTGTGGGCCGGGTCGAGGGTGTAGGTGCCGGTGAACGGGTCCGGGTCGAGGCCGGGGGCGGCCATGGGAACCCTCCGAGAAGAAGATGACGTGTCATTCACTTGGTTCAACTCGCATGACGCGTCATTCATTCCGCAAACTCGATGATGTGTCATGTATAGCGGGTGCGGCGGACGCATGGACACCCGCCGGCTCGACGACGACCGGCAGCGTGCCTGGCGCGCCTACCTGCGCATGCAGGCACGGCTGGGCGCCGCGCATCACCCGCGCCGCCCGCTCGCGATTGGCCTGCCGCCCGGCAGCGCGCAGCTCGGCGGTGATGCGCGGGCCTCCGAAGGCGTCTCGGTGGTCGGCGACGAACATCCGGTACTCGAGGTGCCCACACTTCAGGGGCGGGCCCCGTTCCGACCTCCGGGGCGGTCGGGCAGGTTGTCCGGAGGTGGCACCGGACGGCCGGCGATGCTCAGGGGGCCGCTGCCGGCGTACCGGGCCGGCATGCCGATGACCGGCCGGAGCCGGCCGGCCGTGTCCCCGCGCGCCGGAAGTGTTCTCCTCAGTGATGGTAGGCGTGGACGACGGCGTGGCCCCTGCCCCGGCCGATGATCCACTTGTTGACCGGGGTGGTGACGAGGAAGGCGACCAGCAGGGCGAGGGCGAGGGCGCCCCAGAACAGGGGGGTGGCCAGGCCGGCGTCCATGGCGCCGGGGATCGCCAGCATGACGCCGTTGTCGATGATCTCCATGACGATGATGGAGACGGTGTCGGCGGCCAGGGCGAGCCTGATCGCGGTGCCCCAGTCCACTCCGGCCCGGCGCAGCGGGAGCAGGGTGAGCAGGTAGCCGAAGAAGAAGGCCAGTGCGACGGCGAGCACGATGGTGGGCGCGGTGGACCAGCCCAGGGCGGTGCCGATCACCAGGCCGAGGACCTCGCCGATGGCGCAGCCGGTGAGGCAGTGCAGGGTGGCGGAGGCGGCTGTCCGCCAGCTCGCCTTCGACGGGTGACCGGCCTGGTGGCCGTGCTCGTGGTGTCCGTGGTCGCGGTGACTCCGGTGCCCTCCGTGATCCCCGTGGCTGGTGTGGTGAGCCGGCTCGGACATGGCGGTCTCCTCGTTCGTCGGTTCTGAACTGCGCGCCCGATTCTATACCCCCTGGGGGTATAGAATCAAAGCTGTTTCCGGGCAGGGCCGTCGGAGGAAGAACGCACTGCTGCCGGGCGGGAGGCGTCGCAGACGCGCGGGTCGGGTGCAACCGCGGCGCGCTGTGCGGGCGGCGGTGGTGGCCGTGTCCGTCGGCCCACGACAGCCGGGGCGGCCTTCAACGGGAAGGCGGGGTGCCCGTACCGGTCGCCCCGGCGGACGGCCCGCGGACGGCGGAGGCGGACCTCCGCTCGTGGCCCGCCGCCGCTGAGCCCTCTCCGGCGGAGGGGAGGGCGGGAAGGCGGGTCAGTGCGGGGCCGCGCCGCCGGTGAGGATGCGGCGGTAGCGGGTGATGCGGTCCTCCACGCTGTCCAGGCAGCAACTGGCGCACTTGTCGCCGTGGACGGCGGTGTAGAACAGGCAGCACGTCCGGCGCAGGTAGAACAGTCCTTCGGCGCCGTCTTCGGAGAGCCGGACCGTCTCCCCGAGCGTGCCCAGTTCCGGCGGGCAGGCCGCGAGGAACCTGTCGTGGGCACGCTGCAGCAGGTCGACGTCGGCTCCGGGCCTCCTGCTCGCGGCACCGAACGCCGCGGCGCACCCGTGGGCGATGCCGCCGTGCAACTGCCGCCGGCCCGCGCGGCTGCGCGCCCGCAGCGCCTCGGCGACCGGGAACAGGTGCTCGTCGAGGACCTGGCCCACGAGGAGTCGCAGCCGCTCGTCCGGGGTCGTGCGGGAGACGTCGGCCAGACGGGGCCGGCGCAGCGCGACGGCCGCGAACCCGTGGTGGTCGTCGAGCCGCAGCAGCACGTTCGGCGGCCGCACGTCCAGCACCTGGTCGTGCAGCGCCCACGCCAGCAGAGCGGGAGCGGTGACCGTGCCCGCGTAGACGGCCATCACGGTCAGCGCCGTGGCGTGCGCGGACACCTGCCCGCTGGCCGTCCGCTCGGCCTCCAGCACCCGGGTCAGCTCCTCGGAGGCGGGGTCCAGCAGCCGGTCGGCGGCGATCCAGTCCTCGCCCGTGCCGGGGGCGGTCTCCAGCCGGTAGCGCTCGCCGTACCCGGCCAGGGTCGTGAGCACGGTCGCCGGGTCGGCGGGCGGATGGGACACGATGGGGACTCCTCGCGTGACGGCGGCGCTGTCGGCGGACCATTGTGCGGCATCGGCGCGGCAGGCCGGGACGCGGGCCCGATTACCACGTCACCGCGAACGCGATCGCGGCCGGCGGCGCCGCCGGCGGGGACGGCGGCATCGCGGAGGCGGAGGCCCGGTCGATGCGCTCGGCTTCGGCCGGGGTGTGCGCGGTCCCGGTGCGCCGGAGACGTCCGATGAGGAAGGCCGCCGGTGGCGAGGACCTGTGCGCGGACCGGCCCCGGGCGGCCGTGGTCGGGAACATGACCTCTGCGACGGGTTGGAGATGGCTGCACACCGACGGCCGACTGGCCCCCGGTTCGGTGGTCTTCCGGCCACTGCTATCGTCTTGTGAAAACGGTTCTCATTATCGGAGTGTTTCGTGGGCTCGTCCTCCGCCTCGCAGCGCCCGGACCTCGACGTGCGCTCCCTTCCTCCCGCTCCGGCTCCGCCGGAGGCAACCCTCCGGCCGCCGGCGCGAGCACTGCCGACGCCCGCGGCCGCCGCCCTGCTGGTCTGCGCCCTCGCCGTCTCGGTGCTGCTGGCGATCGGCCTGGGCGCGGCGGCCGTGCCACCCGGCGAGACGCTCCGCTACCTGTGGGCGGCTCTCACCGGAGGGCTGATCACCGCCGAGGAGGTGACGTCGTACCAGATCATCTGGCAGGTGCGGACCCCGCGCGTGCTCCTGGCGGCCGTGGTCGGAGCCGGGCTCAGCGCGGTCGGCGTGGCGATCCAGGCCATGGTCCGCAACGCGCTGGCCGACCCGTTCGTCCTGGGCGTGTCCTCGGGGGCCTCGGCGGGAGCGGTGCTGGTCACCGTCTCCGGCTCCCTCGCCGCACTGGGGGTCTACGCGGTGTCGGCCGGCGCGTTCCTCGGGGCGCTGCTCGTCTCGGCCCTGGTCTACCTGGCCTCGCGGGGTGCCGCGGGCCTGGCGCCGCTGCGGCTGGTGCTCACCGGCGTGGCGATGGCGTTCGGCTTCCAGGCCGTGATGAGCGTGATCGTGTACTTCGTGCCGGACGGCGAGGCGACCAGCACGGTGCTGTTCTGGTCGATGGGCGGTTTCGGGGCGGCGACGTGGGGAGCCCTGCCCGTCGTGACCGCCGCCGTGGCCGTCGCGGTCATCGTCCTGCGCCGGCTCGGCCGGGCCCTCGACGTGCTCGCCCTGGGTGACGAGACCTCCGCGAGCCTGGGGGTGGACGCCCGCCGGCTGCGCCGGGGACTGTTCGTGCTGACCTCGCTGGCGACGGGGGCGATGGTCGCCGTCAGCGGTGCGATCGGGTTCGTCGGGCTGGTGCTGCCGCACATGGTCCGCCTGTGGACCGGTGCGGCGCACGCGCGGGTGCTCGTGATCGCCCCGCTGGCCGGCGCGGTCTTCATGGTCTGGGCCGACCTGCTGGCCCGGACCATGGTCGCCCCGCGGGAACTCCCCATCGGCGTGATCACCGCACTGGTGGGTGTCCCGGTCTTCCTCGTCCTGCTGCGCCGCCGCGGCTACCTGTTCGGAGGTCGCTGACGATGACCCTTCTGCTCGATGAGATCTCGGTCTCCGTCGACGGGACCGCCCTGCTGCGCGACCTGGCGCTCACCGTCGGACCCCGGCAGATCGTCGGTCTGATCGGCCCGAACGGCTCGGGCAAGACCACGGCCCTCAGATGCGTGTACCGGGCCCTGCGGCCGACCGGGGGCGTGGTGCGCATCGACGGCAGGGACCTGGACCGGATCCCCCTGCGCGAGAGCGCCCGGATGATCGCGGCACTCACCCAGGAAGGAGGATCCGACCTCGACTTCACCGTCGAGGAGGTCGTCGCGCTCGGCCGCACCCCGCACCTGCGCGGCAACCAGGCGCTCAGCGCGGCCGAACGCGAGCTGTGCCGCCGGGCGATGGCGCAGACGGAGGTCTCGCACCTGGCCGGCCGCGGCGTGCTGTCGCTGTCCGGCGGCGAACGCCAGCGGGTCCTGGTGGCCCGCGCGCTCGTGCAGGAGCCCCAGGTGCTGATCCTCGACGAGCCGACCAACCACCTCGACCTGCACCACCAGCTCCGGCTGTTGTCGATGCTCAGGGGATCCGGCCTCACCGTGCTGGTCACCCTGCACGACCTCAACCTCGCCGCCTCCGCGTGCGACCGGCTGGCGGTGCTGTCCCACGGGAGCCTCGTGGCCTGCGGGCCGCCCGCCGAGGTCCTCACCGAAGCGCTCCTGCGCGACGTCTTCGACGTCGCGGCGAGCATCGTCCCCCACCCCCTCACCGGCGTCCCCCAGGTGCTCTACGACCTGGGCCCGACCCCGACCGAGAAAGGAAACCCCGCGTGAGCACGCGCTCCCCGCTGGCGTCCCGCCCGCTGCGTTCCGCCGTCCCCGCCCTGGTGGGCGTCCTGCTGCTGACCGGCTGCGGAGCCCGGGTGGACGGCCCCGCGGCCGACCGGAAGGTGACGGTCAACCGGTGCGGCCAGCCGGTCGAGTACACCACTCCGCACCGCGCCGTCGTCTACGAAGGCGGCAGCGCCGACAAGATGTTCGCCCTCGGCCTCACCGAGCACGTCCACGGCTACGTCATGCCGCCCGCCAACCCGCCCGTCACCGAGTCGCCCTGGGCGGCGGAGTACGCCAAGGTGAAGTTCCTCAGCGACGACCTGCTCAACCGCGAGCTGGTCGTGGAGGCCAAGGCCGACTTCGTGGTCGCCGGGTGGCGCTCGGGCTTCAGCGACCAGCGCGGCATCACCCCGGCCATCCTCGACGGCCTGAGGATCCAGAGCTTCATGCACGCCGAGTCGTGCTTCAACTACCCCGGATATCCGGAGCGGGTGACGCCGTTCGAGGGCCTCTACACGGACCTGGAGCGCCTCGGGAGGATCTTCGGTGTCGAGGACCGGGCCCGCTCCCTGGTCGACGGGTACCGCAAGCGCGTCGAGGCGGTGCGGGCGCAGGCGCCCGAGGGCGAGCAGGTCCCGGTCTTCCTGTACGACTCGGGCACCGACAAGCCCTTCACCGCCGGCAGCCAGGTGCCGCCCAACGACATCATCCGCTTCGCCGGCGGCCGCAACGTCTTCGCCGGCCTCGACGCCCGGTGGACCGAGGTGACCTGGGAGGCCGTCGTGAAGGCCAGGCCGGAGGTCATCATCATCCTCGACTACGGGGACAAGCCCGCCCGGGAGAAGATCGAGTTCCTGAAGGAGTTCCCCGCCACCAGCAAGCTGCCCGCCGTCGTCAACGACCGCTTCTTCATCCTCGACTACAACGAGGGCATCAGCGGGCCGCGCACCATCGACGGTCTGGAGAAGTTCGCCGCCTACCTCCGCGAGCTGGACAGATGAGCGGTCACGGCGCGACGGGCCACGCCCCGTGACCGCACCGGCGACCGTGTCCCCGGAGTCGTCCGGCGGCCGGCCGGTCTGGCGCGAGCCGTCGTTCCTGCGGCTGTGGTCCGGCACCACCGCCTCGGGTCTGGCGACCTGGGCGCTGCCGTTCGTCCTCGGCCTCGCGGTGCTGGACCGCGCCCTGAGCGCCACCGGGCTCGGCGTCGTCCTGGCCGCCCGCACCGCGGGCTTCCTCCTGGCGGTGCCCGTCGCCGGGGTCCTGGCCGACCGGTACTCGCGCCGGGCCGTCGTGCTGTGGGCGGGACTGGCCGCCGCCCTGGCCACCCCGCTCATCGCGCTGGGCCTCGGCCGCTCGGTCCTGCTCATGAGCGCCGCGGCGGCGGTCGTCGGCGCCGGTCAGGGCGCGTGCAGACCGGCCTTCCAGGCGCTGACCGCCGAAGTGGTCGACGCCGGGCGGCGCCGGCAGGCCAACGCCGCGATCACGTTGGCCGTCCGTGTCACCACCCTGGTCGCACCGGCGGCGACCGCGCTGCTGGCGACCGTGCTGAGCAGCCGGACATTGGTCGTCGGCACCGGCCTGCTCTGGCTCGTGGCCGCGCTCCTGCCCCCGCCCGGGAGCAAGGCGCCCGCCCCCGGGCGGGCGGGGACGCCGCTGCTGGCGGAGTTCGGCGAAGGGGTGCGCGAGGCGCGGCGGCATCCGTGGTTCCTCGCCGGTCTGGCCGCCCTGGCCGCCGTCGTCTTCACCGGCTACTCCGCCACGGCGGTGGCGCTGCCCCTGGTCGGCCGGGACCGCTACGGGACGGAGGCGGTCCTCGCCGGAGCCCTCACCGCCTACACCGCCGGCGCGCTCGCCGGCGCCGCGCTCATGGCGCGCAGGCAGCCCCGCGCGCAGGGCTGGACGGCGCTGGCCGGCCTGGCCCTGTACGGCTTCGCCCCGCTCAGCCTGCTGCTGCCGGTGCACCCCGCGGTGGTGTTCGCCGCCTACGCCATCGCCGGCCTGGGGATCGAGCTGTTCAACGTGCCCTGGTTCACCGCCACGCAGCGCGAGGTCGAGCCGCGCCTGCTGGCCCGGGTGTCCTCGCTGGACTTCCTCGTCTCCTACGGCCTGGCCCCCCTCGGCCTGGCGTTCCTGGCTCCCGCCGTGGACGCCTTCGGCTGGCGGCCGGTGCTGGCGGTCTGCGCCCTGGTGTGCTTCTCGGCGCCCGCCGCGGCCGCCCTGGTCCCCACCAGCCGGCACTTCTCCCGCGGTGAGAGGAGCTGAGGCACGGCGGGCGCCTTCGGTGCTGGCTCCCGCGCGTGCCACCCTGATCGCCTGCGGCGTCGTGACCGGTGTCAGCGCGCTCGCCGGGATGGCGCCGCTGATCGCCGTGGCGGAGATCAGCCGGCGGCTGCTGCACGGTGACGCGGATGTGCGGCCGATCGTCGCCATCGCGCTCGCGGCGCTGGCGGTCAAGCAGTTCGGCACCTTCGCCGCGGGGGTGCCGACGCATCCGGCCGACATCCGGGTCTCGTCCGGCATCCGCCGCGACCTGCCGGGCAAGCTGCGCAGGCTTCCCCTGGACTGGTTCACCGACCGCGACTCGGGCACCGCGAAGAAGATCGTCGAGGACGATGTCGCGGCGCTGCGCCAGCTCATCGCCCACTCCGTGGTGGAGGCCACGGCCGCCGCGGTCCCGCCGGTCGCGGCGACCGTGTACCTCCTGGTCGCCGACTGGCGGATGGCGCTGGTCAGCCTGCTTCCGCTCGTCACCGGCCTGGTCGCGTACCAGCGGGCGATGGCCGGCGCCGGGACGAAGTATCCGGAGTTCATGCGGTGGCTGACCCGGTTGAGCGGTGCCGCGGTCGAGTTCGTCAACGGCATCGCCGTCGTCAAGGCGTTCGGGACTCCCGGGGCCGCGAGCCGCCGCTTCCAGGAGGTCTCGCGCGGCTTCGCGCACTTCTTCCTCGACTGGGCGCGGGCGACGAGCACGGCGACGGTCACCGCGGAGATCCTCCTTTCGCCGCCGAGCATGCTGGTCGTGACGGCGAGCGCGGGAGGCGTGCTCACCGCGGCGGGCTGGTTGCCGGTGACGGGCTTCATCGCGTTCCTGGTGTTCGGGACGGTCATCACCGCGGGTCTGATGACCGTCATGACGGCGGTGCACCCCCTGGTCACGGCCTGAGCGTGGCCCGCGGCATCCGCGAGGCGCTCGCCGGACCGGAGCTGCCCGTCCCGGCCGAACCGGTCGTACCCGACGCGGGCACACCCGGTCCGGTGGTCCGGATGCGCGGGGTCCGCTTCGCCTACGGTGAGACGGTCGCGCTGGACGGCGTCGACCTCGACCTCGAACGGGGCACGATCACCGCGCTGGTCGGCCCGTCCGGGTCCGGCAAGTCCACCCCGGCCGAGCTGCTGCCCCGCTTCGACGACCCGCGGCGGGGCTCGGCCCGGCTGTACGGCGTGGATCTGCGCGACATCGATCCCGCTTCGAGGGCACGATCGCCGACAACCTGCGCATGGCCGCTCCGGGCGCGAGCGAGGCCGATCTCGACAGGGCGGCCCGCATCGCCCGGCTCGACGAGTGACCAGCTTCCTGATCAGTGCCGGGTGCACGCTGATCGCGGAGGTGATCGTCTGGGCAGGTCGGTGCCGCTCCCGCCGCCCGGGCGTGCTCGCCTGTGCCGTGCACTCCGCCTGGTACGCCGGGCCGATGATGCCGAACCAGGCCCCGGATCCCGTCATCGGAAACGCTCGACGGGAATCTGCTCGTCGCAGAGCCGGTCGAGCAGTGCCGGCTCGTGGCTGATGACGACCATGCCGAGGCCGCGTTCGCGGACGACTCCGCTGAGCGCGTGCCAGATCTGCGCTTGCGTGATCGCGTCGAACATGGCGGTCATCTCGTCGGCGACGAGATACCGGGTGGCGGGATGGAGCGCGCGGGCGATGCAGAAGCGTTGCAGCTCGCCTCCGGACAGTTCGGCCGGCCAGCGGTCGAGCCACTCGCTCCGGATGCCGAGGAGGTCGAGCGTCTCCTGGGGCACCGCGTGCGATTCCCGCAGCACCGAGCGCATCCGCCACTTGTGGTTGACCGCCCGTTCGGGATGCTGGTGGATCAGCTGCACCGGCCGGAACCCGCGTCCGGGCAGCGGGGCGCCGTCGATGGTGATCTCACCGGACCGGGCCCGGAGGTCTCCCGCCAGGAGGGCGCCGAGCGTCGACTTGCCGCTGCCGCTCGGCCCGGTGATGCCCACGACGGTGCCGGCCTCCACCCGGAAGGAGGCGTCGCGGTACAACATCCTCCCGCCCGGATGGCCGTAGCTGAGACCGCTGACTACCAGTGCCACTCCACACCTCCGACGGAGAACCGGTTCTGCGGCAGCGCGCGCCACAGCTCGCGCGCGAAGGGATGACGGAGCCGATCGCCTTCCCCGGTGAAGGCGGAGGCGGACTCGACGGTGACGAGGCGTCCACCGTTCATCACCGCCACCCGCTCGGCCACCGACACCGCCGAGACGATGTCGTGGGTGATGAGCAGCACGGCGACCCCGTCCGCGGCGAGTTCGCGCAGATGCCGCAGCACCTCCGCGACGGCCTCGGCGTGCAGGCCCGGGGTCGGCTCGTCGGCGATGATCAGCCGGACGGTGTCGCGGACACTGGTGGCGAAGAGCACCCGCCGGAGCATCCCTCCGGACAGCTCGAACGGGTACAGCCTCGCCGCCTCGCTCGCCAGGCCGTAGCGGGCGAACAGCCGGCGCTGCTCCTGGTGCGCCGTCTTCGGATCGAGGCCGATCCGCACCTGCTTGCCGACGGGCATCAGCGGATCGAGGTTGGTCACCGACTGCGGGATGTAGGAGATCTCCCGGCCGAGCGTGCGCCGCCGCCTGGTGGCGGTCAGCCGCTCGCCCCGGTACCGGATCTCGCCGGTGACGTGCGCGTTGTGCGGCAGGATGCCGAGGATCGCTTGGGCGAGCAGGGTCTTGCCGGATCCGCTCGCGCCGAGGACCGCCAGGATCTCCCCCTCGCGGACCTCGAGGTCCAGGCCGGTGACGCCGGTGACCGTTCGGGTGCGCAGCCTGCTCGCGTACTGGACGAAGCTGACGTTGAGATCGGAGACCGTCAGGATCGGTGTGTTCATCCGGCCCTCATCCGTTCGATGTCGCGGGGTCGAGCACCGCGCGCACCCGGTCGCCGAGCCGTGCGAAGCCGAGTACGAGCAGCAGGAGCGCGAGACCGGGGAACACCGCAAGCCACCACATCCCGCTGGAGATGTGCGGCATCCCCTCCGACAGCAGGATGCCGATGGCCGGTGTCTGCGGTGAGAACCCGAAGCCGAGGAAGGTGAGCGCGGCCTCGTGCAGGATCACGTGCGGGAACATGAGGACGAATCCGACCAGGAGCTGGGGCAGGACGAGAGGCAGGACGTGCCTGCGCGCGATGAACAGCGGTGACCTGCCCAGCCCGCGGGAGACGAGGATGAACTCCGCGCTGCGGATCTGCTTCACATCGGCTCTGACCAGCAGCGCGAGTGCCATCCAGTGGGTGAACGCGATGCCCAGGACGATGCCCGGGATCCCGCCTCCGACGGTGAAGGCGATCAGGATCATGAAGATCAGGTGCGGGATGCCGATGGACAGGTCGATGAGCCAGGAGACGAGGCCGTCGATCCGCCTGCCCAGGAGCGCGGCGCAGATGCCGAGCACCGCGGAGATCATCGTGCTGATCGCCGCGGTGAGCACGCCGATCCCCAGGGAGAGTGTGAGCCCCTTCACCACTCTGGTGAACAGGTCCCGGCCCAGGTGATCGGTTCCGAACGGGTGCTCGAAGCTCGGCGGCAGCAGCCGCAGGGCGGAGTTCGGCCGCAGCGCGGCGTCGTTCAGCAGCAGGTGGCCTGCGATCAGGCAGGTGGTGAGGAACACCACGGTGAAAAGCGAGACGGCGAGGTCCCGGCGTCCGCGCAGGCGCGGGTGGTGACCGGTCGGCGTGCTCATGCCCTGCTCCGGATCCGCGGGTCGATCGCGGCGTTGACGACGTCCGCGATCAGGTTGCCGGTGAAGACGAACGTCGCGCTGACCAGCACGATGCCCAGCAGCAGCGGGACGTCGCCGCCGAGCGCGGCCTCGGTCAGGGTGGAGCCGAGACCCGGGTAGGAGAAGACCGTCTCGGCGAGCACCGAGCCTCCGAAGAGTTCTGCGAAGTAGGCGAACTGAAGGGTCACCGCGGGGACCACGGAGTTCCGGAACCCGTGGTTGCGGAAGATCTGCGCGTCGGTCTCGCCCCTGGCGCGGGCGAATGCCACGTAGTCGCTGTTCAGGACATCCGTCATCTTCTCGCGGGTGTGCATGGCGATGTTCGCGACGCCGATCGCGGACAGGGTGATCGCCGGCAGCACGAAGTGGTGGAGCCGCTGGGCGAAGGTGACCTCGGTCGTCGCGACGCCCTGTGGTCCCGCGAGCCCCACGGGGAACCAGCCGAGCCATACGGAGAAGACGACGAGGAAGACGATGCCGAGCCAGAAGGTGGGCGTGGCCGACAGGGTGTAGCTGTACCAGGAGATGATCCGGTCGGTGAGCCGTCCGCGGTGCATCGCCGCAGTGACCCCGAGCAGGTATCCGAGCACCCCGGACATCGTCCAGGCGACGCCCATCAGCGCGAGCGAGGCGCCGAAGCGGGCCCCCATGACGTCGATCACGGGAGCCTTGTAGAGCGTCGAGGTGCCGAAGTTGCCCTGGATCATCTCCTGGGCCCAGGCGAGGTACTGCTCGACCGGTGGGCGGTCCAGTCCCCACTGCGCGCGGAGTTCGGCCAGTTGCTCGTCGGTGAGGTCCGCGTCGGCGCCGATGTATGCCTGGATCGGGTCGATCGGTGAGTTGTGGACAAGGGTGAAGGCGAGCACCGACACCCCGATCAGCAAAGTCGCCAGGCGCAGCACGCGCAGCAGGACCAGTCTCGTCATGACGGGCACCGCCCCGGCCCTGTGGCCGGTGTTCACTTCTCCCAGCGCCACTGGGTCAGGCTGTTGAACAGCGCCCACTCGTGCCCGTGGCCGTGGATCGGCTGCTCACCCAGGCTCAGCCCGTCACGGACGAGGTAGAGGTGGTCGATCCGGACGAGCCAGATGATCGGCGCGTCGCCGTTCTCCCCGGCGAAACCGGCCGTGCCGTCCCACTGCGCCCGCTTCCAGTGCGTGTTCGCCTCCTCCTGGGTGGCGGCCGAGAGCGCACGCTCGAGATGACCGTCGACCGTCGCGTTGGCGTACTGCGGCATGTTGTTGTAGCCGGTGTCGATGACCTTCGACGAGTACATCGAATACAGCTGGTGCGCATGGTGGCGCCCGCCACCCCAGGTCACGGCGTTCGCCTTGCCGTCGAGGTAGATGCCGTCCCAGGTGCTGCCCTTGGTCGTGATCTCGATACCGAGTGCGCGCGCCTGCTCCGCCACCACCAGCGCCAGGTCGCTGCGGAGCTTGTCGTCGGAGGGGTACAGCAGCGTGAACCGGGCCTTGCGTCCGTCCTTGTCCGCGACTCCGTCGCCGTCGGAGTCGCTCCAGCCGGCCTCGGCGAGGATGCGCTTGGCGTCGTCGACGCGGCCGTCCTCGAACACCGCCTCCTGGTTGAACCACGGGAGGCCGTCGACGAGGGTGTAGGCCGGGCGGCCGTGGCCCTGCAGCACGATCTCGGTGATCTCGTCGCGGTCGAGACCGATGTTCAGCGCCTTGCGGATCGCCGGGTCCGCGGTCACGTCGTTGCCGACCGCGACGTCCTTGCCCTGGATCTTCCCTCTGCCGCCGGCCGGCCGTGTCGGCAGCGACAGGGCGCGGGAATCGATGCTTTCGAAGCTCTGCAGTGTCATCCCGGTGACGCGCTGGCCGGCGAAGGTCGGAGGGACGTAGGCGATGTCGACCGACCCGGCCCGCGCGGCGGCGAGCGCCGCGTCCTCGCCCAGGAACAGGAAGGTGAGCTTGGTGAACTGCGGTCGCCGGCCGTACCAGTGCGGGTTCGCCGTGAGGATGAGCTGCTGCCCCTGCTGGTAGTCGGCGACGGTGTACGGGCCGGATCCGATCGGGTTCTTCGAGTAGTCCGCGCCGTAGTGCTTGGCGGGCAGGATCGGGATCTCCGAGAGCTGGCTGACGAAGGTCGAGCGCGGCGCCTTCAGGTGGAAGGTGACGCGGGACTCGTCGTCGGCGACGATCCGCTCGACGAATGTCAGGTCGAATCGTGTGCCGTCCCTCTTCAGCGTCTCGTAGGTGAAGACCACGTCCTGAGCGGTGACCGGCTCGCCGTTCGACCAGCGGGCGTCGTCGCGAAGGGTGAAGCTCCACGACTTCGCATCGTCGCTCACGGAGTACTGCGAGGCCAGGTCGCCGACGAAGTCGACGTCCTTGTCGATCGTGAGCAAGGAGCTGTGGATCAACCGGATCTGCGCGGGCCGGGAGCCCCAGCCCTTCAGCGGGTCGAACTCGCCCCCGGCCACGTCCCCGACGGCCACGACGAGCTCGGTGCCGCGGCTTCGCGGCTCGTCCGGGGACGAGGCGCTCGGGTCTTCGCGGCCCCATCCTGCCGTGACCCCGACGGTCACCCCCACGACCACGGCGAGCGCCACCACTGCAGCGATCCACGCGCGCCTGCCCTTGCGGGGCACGAATTCCTCATCCTGCGACAAGGGAGCAACCTCGATTTCTGACGGTTGTCACGAAAGGGGATCATTGCCACGGAGTGGGCAACAGCGGGCAACTGTACTGATAATCATTATCGTTCCTCAAATCGAGGCCGGCCCGCCTGCGCTTCGGCCGCGGGGCGTGCCGGATGCCGCGCGGCCGCCGCCGCCAGGACGCCCGCTCCTCGCCGGTGCCGAGCCGGGTACGGCGCAGCGCCGCGGCGATGCCGGCGATCGCCGGTTGCCCGTCGTAGAGGTCGTCGGCGTTGACGAAGACCCCGCCGGGCCGCATGGCGAACCGCACGGCCCGGGGGCGGCCGCTGCGGGCCGGGGTCAGGGGCAGCGGATCGTTGCCGACCCCGATGGCCTGCGCCGACGGCGGCCGCCCGGCCATCCGTGCCGCCCGGACGTCCGGTCCCGCCACCGGGTCCGGGCGGGCCCCGTCAGGGGGTGATCAGGCCGCGCCGGTAGGCGCGGACCAGGCGGCGGGGGACCAGCAGGTCCCGTCCGTCCACGGTGATCGGCACCAGATCGGGAGCCGTCGCCTTCCACTGGGAGCGGCGGTGGCGGGTGTTGCTGCGTGACGTCTTGCGCTTGGGGACGGCCACGTCACCAGCTCGCCTTCGTCACGCCGGGCAGCTCGCCGCGGTGGGCCATCTCGCGGAAGCGGATGCGCGACAGGCCGAACCTGCTCAGGTGGCCGCGGGGGCGGCCGTCGACGGAGTCGCGGTTGCGGACGCGGGTGGCGGAGGCGTCGCGGGGCTGGCGGGCCAGCGCCCGCACGGCCTGCTCGCGTTCCTCGGGCGTGCCGGTGCGGATGATTCTCTTGAGCGCGGCCCGGCGCTCGGCGTGGCGGGCCACGACGGCCCTGCGCCGCTCGTTGGCGGCGATCTTGCTCTTCTTGGCCATCAGACCTTCCCTCCCCGGGCGCGGATGCGGGCCACGGCGGCCTCGATGCCGATCGCGTCGACGGTCTTGACCGCCTTGGCGCTGAGCGTGAGCCGTACGAAGCGGTTCTCGCCGGGCAGCCAGTAGCGGCGGTGCTGGATGTTGGGGCTCCAGCGGCGGCGGGTGCGCCGGTGGGAGTGGGAGACGCGGTTGCCGAAGACCGGCGCGGCGCCGGTGAGCTGGCAGCGGGCCGACATCAGTTCCTCCCGTAGCGCTGGTTGAAGCGCTCGACGCGGCCGGCCGCGTCCAGCACGCGGGTGCGGCCGGTGTAGAAGGGGTGGCTGGCCGAGGAGACGTCGACGTCCACGACCGGGTAGGTGTTGCCGTCCTCCCATTCGACGGTCTTGTCGCTGGTGATCGTCGATCGGGTGAGGAAAGCGAAGTCCGCACTCGGGTCGCGGAAGACGACGGGGCGGTAGTCGGGGTGGATGCCCTTCTTCACGGGGTCATCGCTCCTCTCGGAAGAGCACGTGCTGCCGGATGATCGGGTCGTATTTGCGCAGGGTGAGCCGGTCGGGGTCGTTGCGCCGGTTCTTGCGGGTGACGTAGGTGTAGCCGGTGCCCGCGCTGGATCTGAGTTTGATCACGGGACGGAGGTCGTTTCGGGCCATGGGGTTCCTTCCGTGTGGCCGACCCGTGTAATGATAATGGGAACGGTTTTCATTCCGTCAACCGATGCCCGGCCGCGAAGCCGGGAGCGTCACCGCACCCGCGCCCGCAAAGGAGAACTCCGTGTCCACCCCTGTCGTCCTCGTCGCGGGCCTGCACGCCCGGGCCCGAACCGCCGCCGTCGACCGGCTGCTGCACGACCACCCCGGCGCCGTCGCGATCCACCACGACCTGCGCGAGGTGACCCGCGGCCGCGTCGAGCGCGTGGTGCGCGACCGCTCCGGCGTGCTCGACCTGGCCGAGGTGCGGCTCGCGCACGGCTGCGTCACCTGCACCGTGCGCGAGGACCTGCTGCCCGAGCTGATACGGCGTGCCGCGGCGGCCTCCCTGCTGGTCGTCGACCTGTGGGACGCGGTCGAGCCGCGCCCGGTGGCCGAGGCGGTCGACTGCGAGGAGGCCCACGGCGTGCTGCGCCTGACCGCGGTGCTGACCGCACTGCACGCCGCGCACATGCCGATCGACATCACCCGGGGTGACCGCCTGGCCGAGACGGGCCAGGTCGCGGCGGCAGGCGACCAGCGGTACCTGGCCGAGGTGCTGGCCCGGCAGATCGAGTACGCCACCGACCTGGTCCTGCACGGCGGAGACGCCGAGGACGCCGAACTGTCGCGCGCCGTGCTCGGCCACCTGGCTCCGCTCACCCCCGTCCACCGGGCCACCGAGCTGCCCGAGGTCCGCGGCGGCGCGGTGTGCACCGCCGAGCTGGCCGAGCGCGTCGATCCGGCCACCGCCCGGCTGCCCGTCGAGGCCCGCACCGACGAGATCACCACGGTGGTCTGGCACCGGCTGCGCCCGCTGCATCCGGCGCGCCTGTTCGAGGCCGTCGACGAGCTGGTCACCACCTCGGTCCGCTCCCGCGGCCGCTTCTGGCTGGCGAGTCGGCACGAGCGCATGCTGGCCTGGGACGCGGTCGCCGGGGTGGTCTCGGTGGAGGACGCCGGCCCGTGGCTGGCCGCCCTTCCGCAGGCGGCCTGGGAGATGGTCTCCCCGGCCCGCCGCGCGGCCGCCGCCCTGGAGTGGAACGAGGTGACGGGCGACCGCGTGCAGCACCTGGTCTTCACCGGTCCGGGCCTCGACCCCGACCGCGTCACCGCGCTGCTCGACTCCTGCCTGCTCACGCAGGAGGAGATGCTGGCCGGTTCCGACACCTGGGCCGGCTACGACGACCCGTTCGCAGGCGTCCTCGACCTGAAGGAGACCGCATGAAGCCCCGCCGTACCCCGCGCAAGAAGATCAACCCGTTGCACGGGGTGGACCGCATCGACTACAAGGACACCGACCTGCTGCGCCGGTTCATCTCCGATCGCGGCAAGATCCGCAGCCGCCGGGTCACCGGCGTCACCGGCCGGCAGCAGCGGCAGCTCGCCCGGGCGATCAAGAACGCCCGGGAGATGGCCCTGCTGCCCTACGCCTCCCGCCCCCGCGGCTGACACCGTCTCTCCCGCCTCCGCCGCCGTCCGCACAGGGGTGATCGATGGACCACCGGGACGCCCGCGACCTCCGGTCGCGGGGGATGATCGCGACCGGCAGCCGGTTGCTGGTGCTGCGCTGCCTGCGGGCGCGGCGGGAGCCCTGGAGTGCCGGGGAGATCCACGCCCACCTGCACTCCCGCGGCGACCGCGTCGGCCTGACGACCGTCTACCGCACGCTCGCCGCCCTGGCCCGGGCCGGTCTCGTGCACGCCTTCGAGCGAGGCGGCGAGACCGCCTACCGGATCTGCGGCGAGGACGAGCACTGCCATGTGGTGTGCCGTGCCTGCGGAGCGGTCACCGAGGCCGCGGCATCCGCTCTGGAGACCGTCCTGGCGGACGGTTTCCGGATCGAGGAGATCCACGGGACCTGCCCGGACTGCCTGGCGGGGTGAGCCATCGGCCCGGGCGCCGCACGTCCGGCGTGCCGGACCGGCGGTTCGGCGGTTCGGCGCGGCGGCGCCTCCTCGCCAGGGGCCTCCCTTGACGCTGCGCTCGAAGCGCATCGAAAATAGAAACCATTATCAAACTCAATTAGGACGGGCGAGTGACTGATCCCTACGAAAGGTCGGCCGAGTTCGTCGACGTCATGATGGCCCCGCACTGGGACGCCCTCGGCCCCGTGCTGGCGGAGGCGCTGCGGGCGTTCGGCCCCGGCCCGGTCGTCGATCTCGGCGCGGGCGGCGGGCTGGGCACCCTGGTGATCGCCGACGCGCTGCCGGACGCCGAGATCATCGCCATCGAGCCGTCTCCCGCGCTCCGGTCGGTGCTGACGGCCCGCATGTTCGAACGCCCCGGGCTGCGCGACCGGGTGACCGTGCTGCCCGACGGCCTGCTGCAGGCCGCGCTCCCGCCCAGGGTCGGGGGAGTGGTCGCGATGAACGTCATCGGCCATCTCACCCCCGCAGAGCGGCACCGGCTGTGGGAGCTGCCGGCGTCCGGCGGCCGGGTGGTGCTGAACCTGCAGCCTCCCGCCGAGCCTGTCGAGGTGCCGATGTCCCGCTTCGCCGGCCTGCGGCTGGGCCGGCACCGGTACGAGGGGTGGGGCAGGGCCGAGCCCGCGGGCCCTGACAGCGTCACCTGGCACATGGCCTACCGGGTCTACGAGGAGGAGCGGCTCGTCCGCGAGGTCGAGGCGGACTACGCCTGGCGGGTGCTCGGCGAGCGCGCGCTGCGCGAGGAGCTCGGCGGGCGCGGCCTGGGGCTGACCCCCGTCGGCCCGGGAGATCTCGGAATGTACGTCGTCGAGGAGGACACGCATGTATGAGGTGGTCGTGGCCGGCGGCGGCCCCGCCGGGTTGAGCGCGGCTCTGGTGCTCGGGCGGCAGCGCCGCAGGGTCCTGGTGGTCGACGCCGGTCGCCCGCGCAACGCGCCGGCCGCGGAGATGCACATGTACCTGGGACGCGACGGCGGCTCGCCGGCCCGGCTGCTGGCCGACGGCCGCGCCGAGCTTGCCGCCTATCCGACGGTGGAGTTCTGGCAGGGGCGCGCGAGCACGGCGGGCGGCCGGTCCGGTGCCTTCACCGTCGAGCTGGAGGACGGCAGGAGCGCGGAGGCCGCCCGGCTCGTGCTGGCGAGCGGCCAGGTGGACGTGCCGTTCGACATCCCGGGCCTGGCCGAGCGGTGGGGCAGGAGCGTCTTCCACTGCCCGTTCTGCCACGGCTACGAGACCGACGGCAAGGTCCTGGCGGTCATCGGCAACGGTTTCGAGGCGATGCTCGCCGCCTACGTGGCCGACCGGTACAGCACGGACGTCGTCCTGTGCACGCACGGACCCGGCGCCCTGCCCGAGCCGGTGGCCGCGGTGCTCAAGGCGGGGAACATACCGGTGATCGAGACACCCGTGGCCGCGATCGAAGGGGAGCTCGACGCGCTCACCCTCCGGTTCGCCGACGGCACGGTCCTGGAACGGCAGGCGGTCTACCACCGCGCGCCCACCCGTCCCAACAACGACCTGGCGGTCCAGCTCGGGTGCGAGCTGCTGCCCGACGGCTGCGTCAAGGTCGACGAGTACGGCCGGACCACTGTCGCGGGCGTCTATGCGGCCGGTGACCTCGCCCACCTCGAAGCCGTGCCGGAACCGGTGACCCTGGTGGGCCCGAGCGCGGCCGACGGGGTGCGCGCGGCGGTCTGGCTGGAGCAGGAGCTGTTCCGCGCCGGACTTCCGGTCGATCTCACCGCGGGGTGAGCCCCGGTGCGGCGGAGGCGCGGCCGCCGCGCCTCCGCCGCACCGGACGGGCTCAGATACCGGTGGCCACGAACAGATGCTGCGCCGGTGCCGCCAGCGGCGACTGCGCGCCCGGCAGTTCGAGCAGCACGCGGAACCCCGCCTCCGCCAGTTCGGCGGGCAGCTGCCTGCCCGTGAGGAAGACCCGGCCGGTGCCGCCGCGCCTGTCGCCGCTGCCGAGACCCGGCGAGCCTTCCCGGGGTGAGAGCAGGAACTGCATGGTCGCCAGCACCAGGTAGTGCTCCCGTACCGCCTCGGTCACGATCAGCAGCCCGCCGGGCGCCAGCAGCTCCCGGATCCACCGCAGCGACCGCCCGACGTTCCGGGCGCAGTGCAGGACGTTCGCCGCGAGTACCACGTCCGCACCGCCTCGCGGCGCGCCCTGTGCCACCAGATCGGCGTCGATGTCCAGGAGTCCGTAGCGGAGCCGGTCACCGAAGCGGTCCTGCGCGGCCATGGTGAAGAACCGGGACACGTCGGTGAACAGGTAGTCCGCCTCCGCCCCGGCCAGCCCGTGCAGAGCGGCGGCGGTGCTGCCTCCGGCCCCCGCGCCCAGCTCGACCACGCGCAGCGGTACCGCACGGGTCCGGGCGGCCTGCCGCAGCACGGATCCGAAGGCGGCGTTCAGGTAGGCGTTGCTCACGTTGTCGTGGTCCTTGCTCAGTGAGGTGAGCAGGTCCCCGTCGGGGAAGAGCAGCGCCTGGGCCGGGATCTCGTCGCGCAGCAGCTCCGGCAGCAGGGTGAGCGCCTCGCGGAAGAACGTCGTCATCTGAGCCGGATAGCCCAGCGTGGCGCACGCCTGCTCCAGGAGCGGGCCGGACGGGTCCAGCTCGGGGCGGTCCGCGACCTGCGGGAACCGGTAGCGCCCGTCCGGGTCACGCTCGGCACGCCCCTCGGCGTGCAGGACGTGCAACCACCTGCGCACGATCCATGCGTGCCGTGGCGCCACCCCCAGCCCGGCCAGGACCTCTTCGGCGGGATGCCGGCCGCCGAACGTCCCGGCCATCAGACGGCTCAGCGCCTGCAGCGCGATCTCGTCGAACGCGGCGACCGCGGCGGGGATCCCGTCCAGGGTGGTCGTGCCGTCGAGGGCGAGCATGCCGGCCCGGTCGGCGTTCGCGGAGTCCCGGGCGAGGGTGACGGCATCGTGGCCCGGCCCGCTCGGCAGCAGCGCGGTCATCTCGGCGGGCACCGGCAGTCCTGCTTTCCGCAGGGTACGGCGGGCCTCCTCCACCAGCCGGGTCCTGGCGAACGCGCCGAGCGGCTCGTGCGGGCGGCTCACGCCGGCCAGGGCGTCGAGCGGGGTCGCGGCCACCGCGGCGGGCGCGGCGACCTGGAGCAGGGTCGGATCGTCCGGATCGATCAGGACAGCGGCGTCATGGCCGGCGAGTGCGGCACGGAGTTCGGCTCCGGTGGTCGCGTGCCGGACCTCGGAGCCGAGCAGCAGCCGGTTGGGGATGCCGCGCACGCGGACGGGTCCGGTCAGCAGACCGGTGAGCCCGGCGAGCGGATCGGCGCCGAGGCGGTCCCACTCGTGCACGGCGGGCTCGGGCACGTCCGCGGGTTCGACGTGCAGGACGGCGTCGAACCTGTAGCGGGTCAGCTCGCTGTCGGCGGTCAGCGTCTTGGCGAACAGGCTCACCGTGACCCGCCTGCCCGAGCTCGCGGCGACGGCGGCCAGGGTGGCGGGGTCCAGCAGCAGTTCGGTGTCGGCCGCCGCGCGTCGCCGCGCGCGGGCGGTCAGCTCCGGTCCGGTGACTCCGGGATCGGCCACCTGTTCCAGCCACCGGCAGTGGGCGTCGAGCAGACCGGAGTGGCGGACGTCCCCGACGATCACCGTCCCTCCCGGCGTGACGAGCCGGATCGCGTCGTGCAGCACGGCTGCCAGGTACTCCACGGTGGGGAAGCACTGGGTCACCGAGTTGAGCAGCACGCAGTCCGGCCGCTCGCCGAGCGCCTCGCGCACGACCGGGCCGCTCGTCTCGTGGGCGGCGGCCCGTACCACGCGCACGCCGGGCAGGCCGAGGCCGGACAGCCGTTCGACGACGTGTTCGGCGATGTCGGTGCCGACGTAGCCGTCGAGGTGCGGGTGCAGGCGGTGCAGCAGCATGCCGGTACCGCAGCCCAGCTCCAGCAGACGGCGTGGCCGGGTGCGCAGGACGAGCTCTGTCGTGCGGTCCACCCATTCGGTCATGTGCTCGGCGGGCAGTGGGGCGCCGGTGTCGGTCGCCCGCCAGCCCGACAGGTCGAGCAGGGGATCCTGCGCGTCCTGACCGGAGCGGTAGGTCCAGTCGTAGACCTCGCCCCAGTGCTCCAGGTGTTCGGCCACGAGATCGCCCAGGACGGGCGGTCCCGCGGATCCACGCTGCACGGTCACGGCCCGGGGGCAGGCCGTGACGACGGTGCCGCCGCGGTCCACCCGGGTGATCCACGGGTGGGCGAGCAGCGTCTGCTCGATCTGTTCACTGGACATCGGTGGTCTTCCTCCGATCATCGATCATGGGGCGGTCGATCCGCAGGACGCGGTCGGCCCGGGCGGCCACCGTCTTGTCGTGGGTGACCGCCAGGACGGCCAGCGCCGTGTCACGGCGCAGCCCGTCGAGCAGGTCGAGCACCTGCTCGGCGGTCTCGGCGTCGAGGGCGGTGGTGATCTCGTCGGCCAGCAGCAGTACCGGACCGGCCGCCAGTGCCCTGGCCAGCGCGACCCGCTGCCGCTGTCCGCCGGACAGGGCCGCGGGGTAGCGGCGTGCCGTCTCGGCGGGCAGCCCCACGGCGGCCAGCAGGCGGTTCACCTCGGCGGTGACCGCCGCGCGGCCGAGTCCGCCGAGCAGGCGCAGGGGACGCCGTAACGCGGCCGCGACCGGGCGCGCCGGGTTGAGCGCGGCCAGCGGATCCTGCGCGACCAGGGCCAGCGCGCGCAGGGCGCGGGCGTTCCTGTCCCGCACCGGCCAGGGCAGGGGTTCGCCCAGCAGCACGGCGCTGCCCGCCCGTACCGGGTGGAGCCCGGCGAGGGCCCGCAGGAGCGTGCTCTTGCCGCACCCGGAGGGGCCGAGCACGGCGACGAACTCGCCGGGTGCGATCGTGACGTCGACCCCGCCGAGCAGCGGCGCGCCGTCCGGCCGGTCGAGGCTCAGGCCGCGCACCGTCAGCACCGCGCCGGCCGGCCGCATCCGGGCCGCGCCGCGCGGGGCGGCGGGGCGCGTCGCCGACCGGGTCGCGCCCAGCCGCACGACCCGGTCGAGCAGCCCGGCCACCACGGAGTCGTCGTGTGAGACGACCAGTGTCACCGAACGGCCCTCCGCCCGGCGGCGGCGTATCAGGGCGACGGCGGTCTCCAGCGCCGCGGGGTCGAGCGCACTGGTGGGTTCGTCGAGGACGAGCAGATCGGGATCCGCGGCGAGCGCCCTGGCCAGGGCGACCCGTTGCGCCTGGCCGCCGGAGAGCTGGTGCGGCAGGCGGCCCGCGAACTCCGCCGGATCCAGCCCGACCTCGGTGAGCGCCCGTTCGGCACACGCCGGCCGTCCGGCGCGGGGCGTCCCGGCCGCCCGCAGGGGTTCGAGCACGGCGGCCCGCGCGGTCAGCAGCGGATGCAGGGCGGAGGCGGGGTCCTGACCGAGGTAGCCGACGTGCCGGCGACGCCAGCGCCGCGTGGCGCGCAGCGGCGCGCCGTCCCATTCGACGCGGCCGGCGGCCCGCACCAGGCCGGGCGGGAGCTCGCCCAGGACGGCCCGCAGGAGCGTCGTCTTGCCCGCGCCGGAGGGGCCCACCAGGGCGAGCACCTCGCCGCGCGCGACGCTCAGGTCGACATCACCGATGACGGCGGCCCCGGTCCGGCCCGTGACGGTCAGCCCGCTCACGGTCAGCCCGCTCATGAGCGTCCCGCCAGAACATGGGAGAGCCCTGCCACGGCACCGGCCAGCAGAGCCAGCGCCGCGGCGGGGGCGAGCAGCGCGGCCGGATTGAGACCGGCTCCCGGCAGGTTCTCCCGGAGCATCGCCGCCCAGTCCGGCGCCGGTGGCGGTGGACCGAAACCGAGGACGTTCAGCGCGGCGGTCAGCTGCACGGCGAGCACCATCCGCTGGCCGAGATCAGCGCCGATCAATCCGGCGTGCGCGGGGAGCACCTCTCTGAACAGGACGGACAGTCCGCGCTCGCCTCTGGACAGCGCCGCTTCGACATAACCCGCATGCCGGGCCTGGGCGGTGGCGTCGGCCACCACCCGCAGGGTCAGCGGGGCACCACCGAGCACCGTCCCGGCGATGACCGCCGGCGGGCCGGGCAGCACCACCACCGCCAGCATCGCCACCAGGAGCAGGGGCAGCACCAGCAGCAGATCCGACAGCGCCACGGCCGCGCGGGCGGCGCGGCTCCGGCTCCACCCCGCCCACAGCCCGCCCGCCACTCCCAGAGCGCAGGCGGAACCGGCCGCGGCCAAGGAGACCAGGGCCAGATCGCGGCCGCCGGCCAGCACCCTGGCCAGGATGTCGCGGCCCAGAGCGTCGGCGCCCAGCGGCAGGCCGGGCCCCGGAGCCGCCCACGGCGCCGCCACGGTACGGATCGGGTCACGTCCCGCCAGCGCCTCCCCGCCCAGGACGATCGCCAGTACGGCGGTGGCGGCCACGGTCGCGAGCACAAGGGAGGCCCTCACCGGACCGCCCCGCTTCGGGGGTCAACGGCCCAGGCCACGGTGTCGGCGGCCATCAGACCCGCTCCGACCACGGCCGCCGCGAGCAGGGCGACGGCCTGCACCACGGGCAGGTCCCGGCCGCCGATCGCCGAGACCAGCAACTCGCCCAGCCCGGCCAGGCCGAAGAGCGTCTCCACCACCGCCGTCCCGGCGAGCAGCCCGCCCCCGACCACGGCGAGCAGCCGGGCGACGGCGGGCGCGACGACGGGAAGCACGTACCGCAGAGCGACGGTCGCCGCGGACATCCCCCGCAACTCGGCGTCCCGCACGAAGGGCCGGGCGACGGCGTCGGCCACCGCGCCGCCCAGCAGGGCGGCGCCGTAGGCGGCGGCGGGCAGGGCGAGGGTCAGCACCGGCAGCACCAGCAGGTCGGGGCGGCTCCACGCAGGCTCGCCGGCGGGGAGCAACGATACGGGGGGCAGGAGTTTCCACGCTGCGGAGAGCACCGCCACCAGGAGCGCCGCCAGCGCGACCTGGGGCAGCGCCGCCCCGGCCACGACGATCCCGGTTACCACCGGTCGCAGCGGCCGCGGCCCCCGCACAGCCGACCAGGCGAGCGCCACCATGAGCGGTACGGCGAGCGCCAGCGCGGCCGCGGCCAGCGTGAGGGTCACCGGGATCCGCCGGCCGATCAGCTCGGCGACCGGCCGGCCGGTGAGAAGCGAGTGCCCCGGCTCGCCGGACAGCATCCCGGCGAGCCAGCTCGCGTACCGTTCGGCGAGCGGCCGGTCCAGTCCTGCGGTGGCACGCAGCTGCGCCAGCTGCCCGGCCGTGGCCCGGCCGCCGCCCAGCACGACCGCGGCGTCCCCCGGCAGCGCCTCGGTGAGCAGGAAGATCACGACAGAGGAGGAGACCAGCAGCGCCCCGGCCCGTGCGATCAGCCGGGGGACGCCGCCGAGTCCCGTACGGTCAGCCGCCAAGAGCCACCTGGTCGATGAAGCCCGCCGAGAAACCGATCCCCTCGGGCATCCCCGTCAGACCGGGCCTGGCCAGGTCGAGCCTGTCGCTGAGCGCCCACACGGCGTATCCGCCCTCGTCGCGCAGCCGGGCCTGCAGCTCACCGAGCCGGGTGCGGCGCTCGGCCTCGTCCGCCTCGGCCAGGGCCGCCTCCAGGCCGGCGTGCCAGGTCTCGTCCTCCCAGGCCGTCTCGTTGGTCGGGGAACCGGGCTTCAGAGCGACCCGGACCACGTCGAGGAAGGGGATGCCGCCCAGGTAGCCGAGGTAGAACGGTTCCTTGCCCCACACCGTCGAGAAGTAGGTGTCCGCGGGGGCGAGCTTCACCTTCGCCCGGATCCCGATCTCACCCAGCTGCTGTGCGATCAGCGTCGCCGCGGAGTCCATGCCCGGGTAGGCGGTGGTGCTGTGGAGAGTGACGTCGACGCCTCCGGCGTACCCCGCCTCCGCCATCAGCTTCCTGGCGCGCTCGACGTCGCGGGGACGTTGCGGCAGCCCGGCGGGGCTGGTGGGGTCCTTGGGGGTGAGCAGGTCGTTGCCCACCTCGCCGAACCCGAGGAAGGTGACCTGCAGCAGCTGCTCGCGGTCGAGTGTCAGCCGTACCGCCTCCCGGACGCGCCGGTCGTCGAAGGGCTCGGTGTCGGTCCGCATGACCAGCGGGTAGAGGGTCGCTCCCGGCCTGCGGACCAGCTTCACCGAAGGGTTGCCGGCGTGCTGCCTCACCAGCGCGGCCGGTACCGCCGCGGCCAGATCCACCTGGCCGGACAGCAGCGCCTCACCTCGCGCCTGGGGGTCGGGGACCGCCCGGACCTCGATGCGGCGGCTCGGCGGCGTCGGCCCCCACCAGTCGTCGTTGCGCTCGAACACCGCCGCCTGCGCGTCGCCGCCGGCGGGGCGGAACGGCCCGGAGCCGGGGACGGGCCTGGTGAAATCGGTGCTGCCTTCGGGAACGACGAAGGTCGCGCCCTCCAGGGCCTTGCCGACCTCGGCGTAGGGCTTCCTGGTGACCAGCTCGAAGGTGGTGTCGCCGAGCACCTTGGAGGCGTCCAGGTCGAACATCTCCATCCGGCCGAAGTTCTCCGCGGCCTTCTCGCCCATCCTCCGCAGGGAGAACAGCGCGTCCGCCGCCGTGACGGCCCGGCCGTCGGAGAACTTCGCGTCGCCGCGGATCGTGATCTTCCAGCGGGTGAGGGACCTGTCGGGTTCCCAGGCGGTGGCGAGCCTGGGCAGCGTACGCCCGTCGGGCCCGGGGAGGGTCAGCACGTCGTAGGTGAGGGCCATCCGCACCAGGTCGCTCTCTCCCGGCAGCAGGCCGTGCGGGTCGCTCACGGCGGTGGAGGGGGAGCCGGGCGCGGCGTAGCGGACCGTGTCCGCAGCCGCGGCCGGCACGGCGGGCGGGGATGCGGCCGGCCGCGCCGCGGTCGTGTCCGTGCCGCCGGAGGAGCAGCCGGCCAGCAGCGCCGCAGCCGCGGCCGCCACGGTGATCCGGCGGAGGAGTCGGGGGAGCATGATTGCCTTTCTCAGGGGAGCACTCGGTCGAGCTCGTTGTTGATCAATCGGGCGATCCGCTGCAGAGCAGGTGGATGCAGCAGGCTGTAGTGGTGCGCGTCGACGCCGGTGACCTGGACGGGCCCGGCGAGGTAGCGGCTCCAGCCGAGGTCCGCCCGGCCCGGAGGGGTGTCGTCGACGCCCATCCCGATCCCCGAATTACGCGGGGAGGGCTTGTCCGCGCGGATGAGCAGGGTGCGCATCGCCGGGTCGGTCCCCCGGATCGGGGTGTGGGCGGCCAGCGCGCGCAGGTGCCTGGCGAACACCCGCAGGCGCGCCCCCAGCCCTTCACCCCGGCCCAGGAGCCGGTGCGCGCGCAGCCGCTCCTCGACGGCGGCCATACGGTGCTCCTCCGGCAGGGCGGCGAGCGTGTCACCGGCGTCCAGGTCGATGCCGAGGAACGCCTCCAGCGCGTGCACGTGCCGCAGCGCCACGGCGGACTCGACCTCCCCGGTGTCCCGTCCGGGCACCGGCCTGATGAGGGCGGGATCGTTGGAGTCGAGCATCACCAGGAGCGCGACCCGCTCACCGTCCTGGTGCAGCTGCCTGGCCATCTCCTGGGCGACCGAGCCGCCCATGGACCAGCCGCCCAGCAACCACGGCGTGCGGCCCGTGGTCCTGACGGCCCGGACGTACTGCCCGGCGATGGCCGGGATCGACTCGGGGCCTGCGGCCCCGCTCCCGGACAGCTCGGGATCGGCCACCGCCACGACGTCCACGCGCGGGTCGATGAGCTTGGACAGCTCCACGTAGCACAGCACGTCACCCCCCGACGGATGGGCGAGGAAGAGGGTGGGGCGAGCCGGGGGCCCCGGGTCCGTCCTCAGCGGGAGGAGGACGTCCTGGACCGCCGGCTCCGCGCCTCCGTCCGCGGGGGCGGTCCGGGCCGCGGCCCCCACCTGCTCACCGGTCCACGCGCGGGGGTCCGTGGCCAGTTCGCGCACCTGGGCCACGTGCTCCGCGATCACCGTCTCGAGCTCGTCCCCGGGGAGCACGCCCTCCAGCGCGTCCCACTGCAGCCGCAGCTCGCCGTCGTGTTCCAGCACCTGGTGGTCGAGCCACGTCTGCGGGGTCTGCGAGAGCGCGTACACCTGCTCGCCCGCCCATTCCAGCGCACCGGGCTCCTCCAGCAGGTCGTCCATGCCCAGGGCGCTGGTGAAGACCACCGGCACCGACCGCACCTCGCCGGTGCGGGCGCCCTGCTCGGCGAGCACGTCCAGGGCGGAGAACCCGCGGTGGTCCAGCTCCTCGAACAGCCGGGCCTGCGTGGCCGACGCCCGCTCGGCGAAACTCGCGGCCGGGACCGCGGGGACCTCGTGGAGCACCAGCGAGGTGAAGTCCCCGACCACCCGGTTGACGTGGGGGTGGATGGGCGGCCGGTCGAACAGGGTGAGCGTCAGGCTGAACCCGGCCGAGCCCGACCACCGGGTCAGCGCGTCGGCGTAGACGGTCAGCAGCACCGCCGTCGGCGTGACCCGGTGCTCGGCGGCCAGCTCCCGCAGGCCGGACCATTCCTCGCGGCTCAACCGCGCGGAACGGCGGACGAACCGCGGCCGGCCCTGCGGCGGCTCACCGGCCGGCAGCGCGGGCGGCCCGGGCAGGGTGGACGACCGGGCGCGCCAGTAATCCGCCGCGGCGCCGTCCGTCCGGCCGTCCATCGCGCGGACGCACTCGGCCGGGTGCACGTCGATCGGCGGCAGCTGCGCGTGCGGGTCCCGGTAGAGGGCGCGCAGCTCGGCCTCCACGATCCACCAGCTCGCCGCGTCGCAGACGAGCACGTCCACGCCGATGAACAACCGCACCTTCCCGCCCGGCAGCCGGGCCGCCTGGACCTGCACCAGCGGCCAGCGGTCCGGCGGCCCGGGCCGGGTGGAGAGGCGTTCGCGCAGCGCGGCCAGTTTGGCGGACCGGCGCTCCTGGGACGCCTCCACCAGGTCGTGCACGCGGATCCGGTAACGCGGCAGGTCGTCGAGGACCCGGAAGCGCCCTTCTGGAGTGGTCACCGCGCGGAGCATCGGATGACGGGAGATCACCTTGTTCCAGGCGTCCTCGTAGCGGGCCAGGTCGAGCCCCGGGCAGTCGTACTCCAGGTAGAAGTGGCACGGCACCTCGCCCCACCGGTAGCCGCCGCCCCGGCCGACCCAGTAGGCGTGCTGCACGCGGGTCATGGCGAAGGTGCCGTCACCGCCGGGCTCCACGACCGGCCGGTACGGCATGCCCGCACCGGGTCCGGCTCCGGCCGCCGCGCGCCCGCCCCTCGTCTCCACGAGCTCGGCCAGCCCCGCGACGGTCGGGGCGTGCAGCAGATCCCGCAGCCCCAGTTCCACGCCGTACCTGTCGCGCAGCACGCCGAGCATGCGCACCGCCAGCAGCGAGTGGCCGCCGAGCGCGAAGAAGTCGGCGTCCACGTCGCCGACCTCGGCGCCGAAGAGGTCGGACCAGAGCGCGGCGATCGCCTCCTCCACCGCGCTCGCGGGCTCGGCGCCCCCACCGGCGGCGGGTTTCCTCGGCCGCCCGCTCGCGGCGACCCGCGCATTCAGGTCGGTCGCCGCGACGGCCACGGCTGACGGCAGCACACCACGGGCCCCCGCCTCCAGCAGCCGGTCCAGCGCACGGGTGCCGGTGACGGCGTCCAGGGCTCCGGCGAGCACCACGGTCTCCTCACCGGCGCGCCAGCCGTCCCAGACCGCGCTGCACCACGTACTCGGGGCCGCACCCGGGGTCATCGAAGCGCCGAAGGCGTCCATCGCCGCGTTGGCGGCGGCGTACGCGCCCATGCCGACCCCGCCCACCATGGTGGTCACCGACGACATGAGCACCACCGTGCGCGGACGGCGATCCTCGGGCAGCGCCTCGACCGCCGCGCGGAGAGCCAGCGCACCCCCCAGCTTGGCCCGCACCTGGCCGGCGGTCCGCTCGGGGTCGAGCGCGCGCACCGGGTCCAGTTCGGCGCCCGCCACGACACCGGCCGCGTGCACGACGAGCTCCACCGGCCCGTCCTGCGACAGCTCCCGCAGCAGCTCGGCGGTGGCGCCGGGGTCGGTGGCGTCGCAGCGGCGGACCTCCACGCCCGCCTCCGCGAGCGCGGCGCCGGCTCTGGCGCCGGTGCGCGAGGTGACGACGACCCGGTGCCCGCGCCCGGCGAGGTGCTCGGCGAACAACCGCCCGACCGCGCCGAGTCCACCGGTGATCAACACTGTGCCGGTCCCCGGCCCGCTGCCGGTCCCGTGGCCGTTCTCCGCGGGCCGCCAGGAGACCAGCCGGCGCTGCCACCGCGTCCCGCCGCGCAGGGCGGACTCCGTGCCCGCGCCGTCCCCGGCGGTGAGCGCGGCGAGTTCGCGCAGCACCGAGGACGCCTCCGCGGCGGGAGCGCAGGGCGCACCGAGGTCGACGGCGGCCCACCGCAGGCCGGGGTGCTCCTGGCCGAGCACCCGCGGCAGGGTCCGGAGCGCGGCCTGCCGCGGGTCGGGAGCCGGGTCGCCGCCCACCCGCTCGCCACGGCGGGTCACCAGGAGCACGGCGGGTTCGGTGCTCCCGGCCAGCGCGGCGGCGTGGGCGCCGAACTCCAGGATCCCGTCGACGACCGCGTCGACGGGATCCGCGCCGGGGGAGCGGTCCGTGCCGGGCGGCTCGGCCGCGACGATCACCAGTCCGGCGAGCGGCGCCTCCTCCCGGTCGTCCGCGGCCAGCGCCGTGCGGATCGCGTCCGGCAGCTCGCCCCTTCCCGTCACGAGCCAGCGGCCGGCGGGCACGTGACCGGGTTCGAGGGGCGGTACCTGCCGCCACACGGGAAGCTGCAGCGGCTGATCGGCGTCGGCGCCGGGCCCCGCGTCCGGCTCGGCCGGTTCCCGCGGGTCGATCCAGAGCCGCCGCCGCTGGAAGGCGTAGCCGGGTGCCGCCACCCGCCGCCGTCCCGCACCGGCGGGCGCCGCCGGGTCCACCGGCACACCGTGCGACCACAGTACGCCGAGCGCCTGCCGTACGGTGACCGACTCGGGCTCGCCGGCGGCCAGAGCGGTCACCGCGGCCCGGAGTCCGGGGAGGGCGTGCTTCCTGGCCAGCGTGGACAGCGCCGTGCCCGGCCCCACCTCGACGAGCAGCGCGGGATCCTCGCCGAGCGCGGCGCGCAGCGCGTCGGAGTAGCGCACCGGGCTGCGCAGCTGCCGCACCCAGTGCCCCGGGTCGGCCAGCTCGGCGCCGATCGGGCCGCCGGTGACCGTGCTGAAGACGGGAAGCCGCGGCACGCCGCCGGTCATGCCCGCCAGCGCGGCGCGGAGGGCGGGAAGCTCCGGCTCCATCAGCCGCGAGTGCATCGCGGCGTCCACGTGCAACGGCACGCCTCCGCCCGGCAGGTCGGCCGCGAAGGCTGCGACCGCCCGCGCCGGTCCCGACACCACGCAGGCCGCGGGGGCGTTCACCGCGGCGAGATCGACATCGGGGTGGCGGCGCAGCAGCGCGCGCACCGCCTCCTCGCCGAGGGGGACGGCGAGCATGGCCCCGCCGCCGGCGGCGCGGGCGGCGGCGGTGCAGCGCGCCGCGACCAGCCGCGCGGCCTCCGGCAGCGGCAGCGCCTCGCTCACGGCGGCGGCGGTGCACTCGCCGAGGCTGTGCCCGACCAGTGCCTGGGGCCGCACGCCCCATGAGGTGAGCAGGCGGGACAGCGCGAAGGAGACGGCGAACAGCGCGGGCAGCCCGAAGGCCACGTCGCGCACCCGCTCCGGGGGCAGCGCCGGGTCGAGGGCGTCGCGGACGTCGGTGCCGAGCAGGGGGTACAGGAGGTCGGCGCACTCGTCGAAGGCCGCGGCGAACACCGGCTCGTCCCGGTGGAGGCCGGCTCCCATCCCCGGGTAGGGGCTGCCCGCCCCGGGGAAGGCCAGCACCACTCGCGGTGCGGGCGCCAGAGCCTGGACCGGGGCGGTGTCGGCCAGCCGTTCCGGCCCCACGGCTGCGATGCGGTAGGGCAGCTCGGTCCGTCCGGCGGCCAGGGTGTAGGCGAGATCGGCGGCTTCACCGGGGGCCCCGGCGCCGGTGACGGCGGCGGCGCCCGCGGACGCCGCCTGCGGGGTGGCGGCCGAGACGACCAGGAGCTGTGGACGTGCGTCGGCGGAGGTCTCCGGACGGCCGGGTGCGGGGCCGAGGACGGCGTGGCAGTTGGTGCCGCCGATGCCGAAGGAGCTGACACCGGCGTAGGGCGGCGTGTCCCACTCCCTCGTCTCCGTGATCACCTCGAACGGCGAGCCCGTCAGGCCGAGGTGGGGGTTGAGCGGATGGGCGTTCAGGGAGGCGGGCAGCGTCCGGTGGTGCACGGCCAGGACCGCCTTGATGAACGAGGCGATGCCCGCCGCGGTGTTGGCGTGACCGATGTTGCCCTTCACCGAGCCCAGGCCGCACCAGGCGGGACCGGTCCGGCCGAACACCCGGCGCAGTGCGGTCACCTCGATGGGGTCCCCGAGCCTGGTCGCCGTGCCGTGCGCCTCCACCAGGCCGACCTCGCGCGGGGTGACACCGGCGACGGCCAGCGCCTCGGCCAGCACCTTGACCTGGCCGCCGACCGAGGGCGCGGTGAACCCGGCCTTGTCGGCGCCGTCGTTGTTCACCGCCGAGCCGTGCAGGAGGGCCAGGATCGGGTCGCGGTCGGCCAGGGCGTCCGACAGGCGGCGCAGCACGACCACGCCGACACCCTGGGTGTAGACGATCCCGGTGCCCCGCTCGCTGAACGGGCGGACCGCGCCGTCGGCGGAGAACATGCCGTCGGGCACGTGGAGGTAGCCGCGGCCCTGCGGCACGATCAGCGAGACGCCGCCGGCCAGGGCCGTGTCGCATTCCCCTGCGAGCAGGGACTGGGCGGCCAGGTGCACGGCCACGAGCGAAGTCGAGCAGGTCGAGGCCACCGCGACCGCGGGCCCGGTGAGATCGAGCCGGTAGGCGGTCTGGAGCGGCAGGTAGTCGGCCTGGGTGGCCATCGCGGTCTGGAAGCTGCCGAGCGGGTCGGCGCCGCCGCCGGTCGGGTCCCAGCGCCCGGCGAGGTTGCCGGCGAGGTAGGCGCTCTGGGCCGCTCCGGCGAACACGCCGACCGCGCCGGCGTCGCGACCGCCCCCGTGCCCGGCGTGCTCCAGGGCGTGCCAGGCGCACTCCAGGAACAGCCGGTGCTGCGGGTCGAGCAGGGCGGCCTCGGCGTCGGTGAATCCGAAGGGCGCCGGGTCGAAGTCGGCCTGGCCCTCGATCAGGCCTCCGACGGGGACGAAGCGGGGGTGGCCGCGCATCCCGGCGGGCACACCCCGGCTGGTCAGCTCCTCGTCGGTGAACCTGGTCAGGCCTTCGCGGCCGTCGCGCAGCAGTTCCCAGTAGGCGCCGGCGTCGGCCGCACCGGGGAAGCGGCAGGCCAGGCCGACGACGGCGATCGGTTCCGCGGCCTCCTGGCCCGGCCGTACCGGGTCCTGCGGGGTCTGCGGGCTCATCGTGCGAGCTCCGTGGCTCGGGCACGGGCCGCTCTGCGGGACGCGGCCCGGCCGGGGGATCCGCCGGCCGGTGCGGGGGCCGTGTCCGCGACGGGAGGGGAGGCCGCGGCCGGTCGCCGCGTCCCGCCTTCCCGGTGGGCCGTGATGAACGCGGCCAGCTCGCGGACGGTGGGGTGGGCGAACAGGTCCACCACGGTGAGATCGGCCTCCAGTTCGGCGTGGAGTCTGCGGTGGGCGAGCACGAGGGTCAGCGACGAGGCGCCGAGCCGGAAGAAGGGGGTCGTCACGTCCACCGGCGCGTTGAGAAGCTCGCTGAACACCCGGGCCACCGCGCGTTCCACCTGCGGGTCCGGTCCCGCCTCGGCCTCGGGTACGGACGCGGGCACGGCGACCGCTCCGCCTGCGGAGGGGCGGCGGGAGAGACCGGGCGGGGGGGTGCCGGGCGTGGGCACGGCGCCGCCCGCCCGCTCGCCGGGGTCACCGGTCGTCCCGGCCGCCACGGCGAGTTCGATCAGGCCGTCGGCGGGAAGGCGCTCGGTCACGGTGAGGCCGTGCGAGGCCAGCGACTCCTTGACCCGCCGCGCCCAGTCCCCCGCCGCCGTCAGCGAATCGCTCACCGGCAGCGTCCCGCGGGACACGGTCAGGCGGACTTCCAGCCCGGGGGCGTCGAGCAGGCCGATGAGTCCCGCATCGGAGGCGGCGGGCGTGCAGCCGCCGTGCGCGGGGACCGGCGGGGGAGCCGGAGCCGTCTCCGGGATCCGCGCGGTGTCCGGGGCGGGCTCCGCCGCGCGCCGGTACGGGTTGGGCAGCGCCGCATAGTCGATCTTGCCGTTGGCGGTGATCGGGAACGCGTCCATCACCAGGAACCGGTTCGGCACCATGAACGACGGCAGGTTCGCCCGCAGCGCCTCGATCAGCGTGTCGTCCGCCGGCGGGGAACCCGGATCGGCGGGCACGTAGTAGCACACCAGCCGGGGACGGTCGTCGGGTCCGGGCACCGCGCGCGCCACGGCCTGCCGCACCGCCGGCAGCCGGTCCAGCGTGGACTCGATCTCGCCGAGTTCGATGCGGTGGCCGCGGATCTTGACCTGGCGGTCCAGCCGGCCGAGGAACTCGATCGTCCCGTCATACCTCCACCGGCCGAGGTCTCCGGTCCGGTAGAGCCTGCGCCCGAGCACCGGATGCGTGATGAACCGCTCCGCGGTCTGCACGGGGTCGCCCACGTACCCGCGGGCGAGGCCGTCGCCGCCGATGTGCAGCTCCCCGGGGACGCCGACCGGGCACGGCCGCCCCTGCGGGTCGAGGATCTGGAAGGACTGCCCGCGCAGCGCCCTGCCGTACGGGATGCTCGGCCAGGCCGGGTCCACCTCGCCGACGGGGTGGCAGATGGACCAGATGGAGGCCTCGGTCGCGCCGCCGAGGCTCACCACCTCGGCGTGGGGCGCCAGGGCGCGCAGCCGGTCGGGCAGGGTGACCGGGATCCAGTCGGCGGACAGGAACACCAGGCGCAACGTCGACAGCGCGCGCCGGACCGCCTCCGGTTCCAGCTCGGCGTATTCGACCAGCATCTCCAGGAGCGCCGGCGCGGTGTTCCACACCGTGACCCGGTGCCGGGCCATCAACTCCAGCCAGTGGCCGGGGTCGCGCTGGCGGTGGGCGTCGGGCAGGACGACGGCGCCTCCCTCGCCGAGCACCGAGAAGATGTCGTACACCGACAGGTCGAAGCTGAAGGCCGACAGCGCGAGCACCCGGTCGTCGTGGGAGAGCGGGAAGCGCAGGGCGAGGTCGTCGAGGGTGGTGCGGGCGGCTCGATGCTCGATCGCGACGCCCTTGGGCCTCCCCGTGGAGCCCGAGGTGAAGATCACGTAGGCGAGCTCGTCCGGTGAGGGGCGGCGCGGCTCGGCCTCCACGGGGAGCGTGAGGGTGCCGTCGGCGTCCAGCCGGTGCACGGTCACGTCCTCGGGCCAGACCGAGGTGTCGGTGCCGGCGGCGGCGAGCGCGTGCCGTACCCCGGCCTGCCGGCACAGGGCGGCGACGCGCGCCTGGGGCCAGGACGGCTCCACGGGCACGTATCCGGCGCCGCCGGCGAGCACTCCGAGAAGGGCGGTGACCTGGGCGATCCCCTTGTCGGCCGCCACGGCCACCAGGTCGCCGGGGCCGAGGCCGGCTCCGGCGAGCGCACGACCGGTGCGGGCGGCGCGTTCGGCGAGAGTGCCGGCGTCCACCCGGGTCGTCGCGTCGATCAGCGCGGGGGAGGAGGGGGCGCGTACGGCGGAGGCACGCAGCGGGTCGTCCAGCAGCGGGCCCGCCTCACCGAACGCGCCACCGGGCAGGCATTCGTCCTGGACGAAGGACGGGTCCCAGCCCAGTGAGGGGTCGGTCCACGCGTCGGGATCGGTGGCCAGCGACCGCAGCAGCCGGACGTGGGCGGTGAGCATTCCGTCCACGAAACCGTCGGGAAGCGCTCCGTCCACGGCGTCCCAGGCGATCCGCAGCCTGCCGCCCTCCTCGCGGACGATGTGGTCGAGCAGGACCTGCGGGGTCTGGGAGACGCCGAACACCTCCGTGCCGAGCCAGGCCGTGGGGGCCTCGTCCTGGTCGGTGAGTCCGATCCCGCTGGTGAAGACGACGGGGTGGGCGGGGACGGGCAGGCCGGTGGCCGGGTCGACGCTCCGTTCGCGCCGCCCTGACTCGGTGGCGGCGCGCAGTGCCTCCATGCCCGAGACCGCACGGTGGTCCATGTCCGCCCAGAACCGGCGGTTGACCGCGGCGGCGTAGCTCGCGAAGCCGTGCCGGCCGCCGGGGTCGGCGACGGGGATCTCCACCAGCACGGTGCTGGTGAAGTCGCCGACGACGGCGTCGAGCCCGGGGGTGTCGTCACCGGTCGCGAAGTCGTCGCGGTCGAAGAGCGTGGTGTTCAGGCAGAAGGGCTCGTGGCCGCTCCACCGCTGGATCACGAGGCCGAACGCGGCCAGCAGCAGGCCGGTGGGGCTCAGGCCGTGCGAGGCGGCCTGCTTGCGGAGCCGGGCCCACTGCTCGGCGTCGATCTCGGCTTCGTGCCGGGTGAAGTGCGGCACGCCCAGCTCCGCCGGCCCGCGGGTCCACGGCAGCTTCGGCCCGTCGGGCAGCGAGGGGGCGCGGCGCTCCCAGTACGCGGCGGCCGTCGCACGCCGCCGCTGGTGCGCCGGATCGTCGAGGCGGCGCCGGACGAGGTCGGCGAAGGTCAGCGGCGGGGAGGGCGGCTCCAGCCCGGGGTCGGCGACGAAGGCGCCCCATTCCCGCATCAGCCGCATCCAGCTCATCAGGTCCAGGGCGAGCACGTCGACGCCGACGAACAGGCGGGTGCGCCCGTCCGGCAGCAGCGCGGCCCGCAGGTCGAACAGCGGCCACCGGTCGGTGGGCCGCAGCTGGTGCGAGCACTCGGCCCGCAGCGCGCACAGCGCCTCCTCCACCGCCTCGGGCGCGGCGGGCCGCAGGTCGGTGGTGGCGATGGCGTAGTCGGGCACCTCGGCGAGCACACGCTGCCGAGCGTCGGGCCCGATGACCATGCGGAGCATCGGGTGCCTGCGCACCAGCCGGTTCCAGGCGCCGGTGAGCCCGGCCAGATCGGCTTCGGGATCACCGGCGGGAGTCCGGTCGAACTCCTGGTAGTAGAAGGTGGCGACACCGCCGAGCGGGAATGCGGGGTCGCGGCCCACCAGGTAGGCGGCCTGGATGGGGGTGAGGGGGAACGCGCCGGTGTCCGGAATCGCGCCGGCCGCGATGGTGCGCGCGGTGGCCGAGTCGAGGAACGCGGTCAGTGGGAGATCCAGTCCGACGTCCTCGCGGAGCCGGCGGCGCAGCCGCACGGCGGTGAAGGATTCCAGGCCGAGCGCGATGAGGTCGGCGTCCGGATCGATCTCCTCCGGCCTGCGTTCCAGCACGTCAGCCAGGCAGGCGAGCACGTCGTCGAGGGGTACGGGCTGGCTTTCACCCAACGCTGAGTCCTTCCCGATTGCGAAAACGGTTTTCATTCTTACCGCCACACGGGAGGCGTGTCCAGATCTTGAAAATGATTACCGTTATGTCTACCGTGTGGCCGACCGCCATCCGCAGAAGGGTTCCCATGCCAGCCGACCTGCCCTCCCGCGCGCACGCAGCGGGCATGGCCGCGATCACCGGATTCGACCCCTCGGTCGCCGCCACCGCGGTCGAGGACCTCGACCGGCTCGTCCTCCTCGGGATCGCGGCCGAGCTCCACCGCGCCACCCGGCTGGGCGCACCCGGGGCGCACCCGCCTGATCCGGTCGCCGACGACCTGGAGACCGCGGCGCGGCACCGCTGGATCGTCGGCCACTGGCTCGCCGCGCTGCACGGGGCGGGGCTGGTGCGCCGGGACGAGGAAGGCCGGTACCACGGCCTGCACCGTCCTTCCAGGGCCGAACTGGCCGCCGCCCGTATCCGCATGGAGAACGCCGGGGCCGCACTCGGCTACCCGGGCGAGCTGGCCGACATGCTGCTCCGCTCGCTGCGCCTCATCCCCGAGCTGCTGAGGGACGAGGTGGGGGTGCAGGCTCTGCTCTACCCGGACGGGGAACCGGCCACAGCCGAGGCCGTCTACCGGGACAACATGATCAGCCGCTATCTCAACCTCGCCGCCGCCGAGGCGGTCCGCGATCTGGCCGGTCGTTCGCCGCGGCCGCTGCGGGCGCTGGAACTGGGCGCCGGGATAGGCGCGACCACGGCGGACCTGCTGCCCGCGCTCGCCGGGCGACCGGTCGAGTCCTACCTGTTCACCGACCTGTCGCCGTTCTTCATCGACGTCGCCCGGCGCCGCTTCGACGCCCCCTTCCTCCGCTACGGGCTGCTGGACATCACCGGAGAGCTCCCCGGCCGGCCGGGCGGACTGGACCTGGTGGTGGCGGCGACCATGGCGCACAACGCACCCCACGCCGGCCGTCTGCTGGACCAGGTGGCGCGGCTGCTCGCGCCGGGCGGGCGGATGCTGCTGATCGAAACCGTCGAGGAGCACGCGCAGTCCCTGACCACGATGCCGCCCGCCCTGTCCCCGCACGAGGGCTCCGGCCCGCCACCCCGGTACGACGAGCGGGCCGGCACCACCCGCACCTACCTGACCCGCGCGGAGTGGCTGGGCTGGTTCGCCCGCGCCGGCCTGCGCGTCGAGGCGGACCTGCCCCCCGACGGTGATCCGCTCACCGCACTCTCCCAGCGCCTGTTCGTCGCCACCGCACCCATGGAGCCGTCATGACCGATGCCCCGCACAGCGTGAACCTGGAAGAGGAGCTGGCCGCCATCTGGGCGGAACTGCTCGACCTCGCCCCCGACGCCGTGCCCACCGACGTGAGCTTCCTGCGGCTGGGCGGCGACTCCGTGCTGACGGTGCGGATGTCGGCGCTGGTGCGCCGGCGGCTCAACGTGGTGCTCGCGTTGTCGGACGTGCGGGTGGAGACCACCCTGGGCCAGTTGGCCGATCTGGTACGGCGACGCGCCTCCGACGAGCCGATGACCCGCACGCTGCCCCTCCAGGTGGCCAGGCGCCCCGACCCGTACGCCGAGTTCCCCCTGCTCCCCCTGCAGCAGGGGTACTTCGTGGGCCAGCAGGACGGCTGGGAGCTGTCCTACGACTCGGCCCACTACTACCTGGACTACGCGCTCCGCGGCGTGGACGGCGACGAGGCCGCCGACGCCCTCTCCGACGCGATCGAGCGGCTCGCCGTCCACCAGCCCACCCTGCGGGCCAGGGTCACTGCCGAGGGCAGGCAGCGGGTGCTGGCCGACGGGGCTCCCCGGCTGAAGGTGTACGACCTGCGCGAATCGACCCCCGAGGACGCGGCGGCCGTACTGGCCGGGGTGCGGCACGAGATGAGCACCCACGGCCCCGACCCCACCAGCGGACCCGGTCTCGACATCCGGCTGACCCTGCTGCCGGAGGGTGAGGGACGGCTCCACCTCGGGTTCAGCCTGCTGACCTTCGACGGCTGGTCGTCCGGGGTGCTGAGCAGGGACCTGCTCGCCTACGCCGCGGACTGGAACGCCGTGCTGCCACCGTTGGAGGTGCACTTCGGCGACTACGTCACGGCCCTGGCCGACCTGCCGAAGACCGAGGCGTGGCAGGCCGACCGCGACTGGTGGTTCTCCCGGCTGGACGAGCTGCCGCTCCCGCCCGCCCTGCCGCTCGCCGCCGACCCGAAGGACGTGCGGCCCGTCACCATGGGCAACCGGGAGCACCGCTGGAGCGCCGGGCGCTGGAGCGCGCTGCGCCGGCAGTGCGCACGCCGGGAGGTGACCCCTTCGACGGCCATGCTCACCGCTTTCGCGATCGTGCTCGCCCGCTGGTCGGGACACCGCCGCATGCTGCTCAACTCCCTCCAGCTCAACCGGCTCCCCCTGCACCCCGATCTCCACCGGGTGGTCGGCGCCTTCGCCTCGACGATGCTGCTGCCCGTCGAACTCGTGCACGGCGCCACCTTCGCCGAGCTGGCCGCCGCCGCGCAGAAGACCTCCGGTGAGCACGCCGCGCACAACCTGATCACCGGTGTCGAGGTGGGCCGCGAACTGGCCCGGCGCCGCGGCACGTGGCGGCCGGTGGGCCCGGTGGTCTTCCAGAGCGTGCTGGGTGTGGACGCGGCCATGGGCGGCCGGCCCCCGGAGGAGGCGGGGCCGCTCGGCCGGATCATCGCGGGCGACTACTTCCACCAGCTGCGCACACCGCAGGTGGCGCTGGAAGTGCGCTGCTTCGAGATCGGTGACGAGGCGGTCGCGGTGTTCTCGCTCGTCGACGAACTGTTCGAGGAGACGGCGGTGACCGCGGCGTTCACCGAGTTCGTCGCCCTGGTGGACGATCTCGCCGACGGCTCCGGCTGGGACCTGGTGCCGCAGCTGCCGGAGAGCGCCGATCTCCCCGAAGGAGAGGACGGGCTCCGGCTGGGCCGGCTGCCCGAGGCCGCGCCGGAGCGGTACAGCGGCCCGCCGGCGGACGACCTGGAGCGGACCGTCGCGGAGGCGTTCGAGGAACTGCTGGAAGTCCCGGTGCTGGACCGCGGCGCGGACTTCTTCGCTCTCGGCGGCGACTCCCTGCTCGCGGTGCGGACGGTGGTCCGGCTGGCCAAGGAGATCGGCGTGACCGTTCCCGTGCGCGAGTTCCTGTCCGACCCGACGGTGGCCGGCGTGGCGCGCATCGCCCGCTCCAGGATGGGAGGCTCGTGATGATCGGAGTGCTGGGCGCGGCCGGGGCCGTGGGCCGTACGGCCGCCGAGCGTCTCGCCGCTCTCGGGCCGGGCGGGCTGAGGCTCGGCGGACGCGATGCGACGCGGGCCGAGGAGGTCGCACGGGCGTTGCCCGCACCCGCCGAGGTCATGCGGGTGGACCTGACCGACCCGGAGGACCTCGCCCGGTTCTGCGCGGGCTGCACGATCGTGGTGAACTGCGCGGGCCCCACCTACCGAGTGCTGGACACGGTGGCCAGGGCCGCCTTCGCGGCCGGCGCCGACTACGTCGACATCGGCGGTGAACTCGCCGCCAAGGACGCGCTCTCGGACGCCGCCGTCCCCGGGGGGCGGACCGCGGTGTTCTCCGCCGGAGTCATGCCGGGACTGTCCGGCCTGCTGCCCCGGCTGCTCGCCAAGGGGAGCCCGCCCCGCAGGCTGGACGTCTACGTCGGAGGCGCGGCGATGTTCACCCCGCTGTCCGCCGTGGACGCGCTCCTCACCCGCGGGCCGAGGTTCGGCGTGCCGATGGCCGCCTGGCGGGAGGGCGCCGCCACACCGCTGGCGCCGCTCCGCGGAGTGCGGCTGCCGGGGTTCCCGGTGCCCGTGCACGCCTGGCCGTACCTCACCACCGAGGCGCAGGCCCTGGCCGTGGAGTGCGGTGCGGACGAGGTCCGCTGCTACAACGTGTTCGTCTCCGACAGGATCCCCCAGGCGCTCTCCGCCGCGTGGGCGGACGTCCCCGACGTCCACACCGCTCCGCTCGAGACGCTCCAGCCGCATGCCGCGGAGGTGGTGCGCGCCTCCCGTCTGGACAACGCCGACTTCGGGGCGTTCTACGTGATGCTGTTCACCGCCCGCCCTCATCGCGGCGCGCCCGCCGGCCCCACCCGGATGCTCCTGACCGCTGAGGACTCCTACGCCCTGAGCGGGGTTGTGACGGCACTGGCCGCGCGGGCCGTGCTCGCCGGCCGGGTGCCTCCCGGAGCGCACCTCGCGGCGGAGGCTCTCGACCCGGACGAGACGGTGACCGCGCTCAGGGGTGATCCGCTGGTCACGGAGCTGACCCTGAGCTGATCGAGCCCGGCCGCCCGGGCACGACGCGCCGCAGCGTAGGCGGATGTGCTCACTGGTGAGGGCGGGCCGGGCCGGTGGCGCGGCGCCAGGCGGCGTCGCGCAGCAGGCGCAGCCCGTTGAGGGCGACGATGACGGTGGAGCCTTCATGGCCGGCCACGCCGAGCGGCAGCGGCAGCTCACCGAACAGGTCCCAGGCGACCAGGACGGCGATGGCGGCGGCGGCGATGACGAGGTTGGCGATCACGAGGCGACGGGCGCGCCGGGCCAGCGCGAGGACGGCGGGGACGGCGGCCGGATCGTCGTGGGTGACGACCGCGTCGGCGGTGTCCAGGGCCAGGTCGGATCCGGCGCGGCCCATCGCGATGCCGACGTGGGCGGTCGCCAGGGCGGGGGCGTCGTTGACGCCGTCGCCGACCAGCGCCACCCGGGCGCCGTGGTCCTGCAGGTGGGTCACGGCGCTGACCTTGTCCTCGGGCAGCAGTTCGGCGTGCACGTCGGCGATGCCCGCCTGGCCGGCAAGCCGGGCGGCGGCCGGTGCGTTGTCGCCGGTCAGCAGGACGGGCGCGGCACCGGTCAGGGCGGTCAGGCGGGCGACGGCACCGGCGGCGCCGGGGCGGATCCGGTCGGCCAGCGCCAGCACGCCGACCGCCGTGCCGTCGAGGCGGACCACGACGGCGGTGTGGCCGCTGCGCTGCAGGCCGTCGACCGCCTCGCGGGCGGCCCGGTCGCACTCGTCGTCGCGCAGGAGGCAGGAGGGGGCGGCGACCTCGACGAGCAGGCCGCCGACGCGGGCGCGCACGCCCCGGCCGGGTTCGGAGGCGAACTCGTCCGCCGGTGCGATCGTCAGGCCGGCCGTGCGGGCGGCGCGCACCACGGCGCGGCCCAAGGGGTGTTCCGAGGGCTGCTCGGCGGCGGCCGCCAGCGCCAGCAGCCGCTGCTCGGTCAGGTCCGCGGGGACGCCGGGCAGCGGACGGACCTCGGACAGGTGCGGACGGCCCTCGGTCAGGGTGCCGGTCTTGTCGAAGGCCACCCGGGTGACGGTGCCGAGCCGTTCCATCACGACCGCGGACTTGACCAGCACGCCGTGCCGGCCGGCGGTGGCGATCGCGGCCAGCAGCGGCGGCATGGTGGCCAGCACCAGCGCGCACGGTGAGGCGACGATCATGAAGGTCATCGCGCGCAGCAGGCTGCCCTGCACGTCTTCACCCCACAGCAGCGGCAGCGCGAACAGCGCCACGGTGGCGGCGACCATGACGACGGAGTAGCGCTGCTCGACTTTCTCGATGAACAGCTGGGTGCGCGCCTTGGTGGTGCCGGCCTGCTCCACCAGGGCGACGATCCGGGCGATCACGCTCTCGGCGGCCGGGCGCGTCACGCGCACCCGCAGCACGCCGGTGCCGTTCATGGTTCCGGCGAACACCTCGTCACCGGCCTGCTTGTCGACCGGCAGGCCCTCGCCGGTGATGCTCGCCTGGTCGACGTCGCTGTGCCCGGCGACGACGTGGCCGTCGGCGCCGATCCGCTCGCCGGGCCGTACCAGGATCACCTCGCCGGCCCGCAGCTCGGATGCCTCCACCACCTCCTCCACCGTCCGATCGCCGTCGGAGGTGAGCCGGGTGGCCCGTTCGGGGGTCAGGTCCAGCAGGCCGCGGACCGAGTCGGCGGTGCGCTTGGTGGCCACGGCCTCCAGCGCGCCGGAGACGGCGAAGATGACGATCAGCAGTGCACCGTCGAGCACCTGTCCGATCGCGGCGGCGCCGATCGCGGCGGAGACCATCAGCAGGTCCACGTCCAGGGTGCGCTCGCGCAGCGCCCGCAGTCCGGCCAGGCCCGGCTCCCATCCGCCGACGGCGTAGCAGGCCAGGTACAGGCTCCACCACAGCCACGGCGGGGCTCCGGCCAACTGGCACAGGCCGCCGGTGGCGAACAGCGCGGTGGCGGCCGCCGCCCGGTGCACCTCGGGCAGCGCCCGCACGCCCGGCCCCCACGGCGCCGCGCCGCGTGCCGCCGGGCCGGCTGCGGCGCCGGGGGTGGGAAGGATTCTCCGCTCGGTCACCGGAGCATCGTATATGCGCATCCACGCAGATACGCAAGTAAGGGGGTCGAGGGCTATGCTGGCGCCATGCACAGCTCGCTGCCCGACTTCGAGATGCCCACCGAGGAGCAGGTGCACCTGGCCGCCGAGTCGTTCCGGCTGCTGTCCGACCCCACCCGCATCAAGATCCTCTGGGCGCTGCTGCAGGGCGAGTCGTCCGTCGCCTGCCTGGCCGAGCTCGCCGACGCCGCCCCCACCGCGGTCAGCCAGCACCTGGCCAAGCTCCGTCTCGCGGGGCTGGTCAAGGGCCGCCGCGAGGGCACCTTCGTCTACTACCGCGCCGCCGACGAGCACGTGCGCCGCCTGCTCACCCAGGGCCTCTACCACGCCGACCACATCGATCGGGGCGACGTGTCCGCCGCCCCCGACCGGGTGGACGGCACCGGCCCGGTACGCGGCGCCTCCTGACCGTCCGCGAGCGTACGCGGCGGCATCACGCCCCGGTATCCGGCCCAGCACTCCCACACCGCCCGTCGGAGAGAACGGGCGCGCAGCCAGCCGGCCGACGGCGGCGCACGGCACGAGGCGGCCTGCAGTCCGCGGCCGGTCCGGACTCGCCAGCGGATCCCGCCGATCAACTGCCGCTTGCTGAACGACGGCGGCCGTCCTGAGCGCTTCGGTGCAGGCAGCAGCGGTTCCAGTACCGCCCACTGCGCATCGGTCAGGTCGAACCGTCTCGTCACCGCTAAGGTGGCCACGAGGTCTCCGGCATTCAGGGTGTTCTTGGTCGATCAACCCTCTTATCGGAGACCTCGCTCGTTGTCGATCTCCTGCGTGCACACGGGCTTCAGAGCGGCGGGGCCGCCACAGCAGGCCTAGGGTCGTCGGACGGATGAGAGCTGGGCGCGCTGGGCGGCGGGGTCAGCAGGCGGTATCGGCGGCCGGCAGTTCACCGGTGGTGAGGTAGTGGGTGACCGTGGCGTTAAGGCAGGCGTTCCCGTAGTGCGGGAACGGGGCGTGGGTGTGGGCGTCGATCGTGACCAGGCGTGACCCGCGGATGCGCGCGGCCACGGCCCCGCTCAAGGGGCAGACCAAGTACGCCGGAAAGGGTTCAACTGCAGGCCGGGACAAGTCCCTGCGCGCATCCGCGGCTCATGGTGCCGGGTCAGGGGATGGTGAGGTGGGAGCCGAGATCGCGGACGGTCCGGGCAAGCGCGCGGATGAGGTCGTTCTCGGTGTCTGACCGCCATATCAGCGCGTACGGCAGGGGCTCCACGTCGTGGACCGGTAGGTAGACGATGTCCTGCCGTACCCAGTACCGCGTCATGTGGCTGGGGAAGAGCGCCACGGCCTCGCCCATGCCGGTCCAGGTGAGGATCTCGGCGGTGTTCCGCACAAGCGGGCCGCGCTCGATGACGCGGCCCCTGCGGGTGTGCGACGGTACATAGCTTTCGAACCAGTAGTCCGGTTTGGTTTCGATGTCGACATGCTGAAAGTCGCCCACCGTTTCCAGCGAGACGGACGTGCGCTCGGCGAGCTCGTGCCCGGCGGCGATGGCCAGCACCCGCGATTCGGCGAAGAGAATCGGGCCGACGGTGAGGTCGGGCTCCTCGACGGGCAGCCACGCGACCAGGACGTCGATCTCACCGCAGCGCAGGCCGCCGAACAGGTCGGCAAAGGTGGGATGGCTGATGCGCAGGTCCCAGGCGGGGTGGCGGGAGCGGAAGGTGTCCCAGTAGGGGCGCAGGTCGTGAACGTTGATCGGCAGCATGCCGATGCGGAGTACGGCGGTGATGCCCTGGGCGGCCAGGCGGGCGCGTTCGAGACTGTCACGCAGACCGGCGTAGACGGGCCGCAGGTCGTCGCGGAGCTGACGGCCGAGCGAGGTGAGCCGCACCCGGCGGCTGGTGCGGTCGAACAGTGGAGCACCGATGCGGCGCTCCTGCGCTTTGATCGCCTGGCTGACCCGGGCTTGGGAAACGTGCAGCCTCGCAGCGGCCCGGCCGAAGTGGAGCTCCTCGGCGAGCACCAGAAAGATCTCGATGTCCCGTAGCTCCATTTGCATCTCTTTCCTCCGATAACCCGCATGTTATCGATCGGCCCACGAAGACGGCATTGATCCAGATCACGGGGCAGGGCAGTCTGGATCCGTCCGCAACCGGCCGAATCCATGCGCCCATGTCGGACGCCAGACCGTTCACTCATTGGCTGTAGGAGCATTCTGTGCGAGGCCGTAGGACCGACCCTGCCTTCGGCAAGGCACCCACTGGCACCGGCTGCCGGGCTTGACCGCCGCGATGAGCGAGCTTGACCTGAGGGCGCTGCACGGCATGCACGACATGTCGCGCCGCGAGGTGATCCGGCTGACCCGCTTCACCTTCCGGACCGGCCAGGATTCTCGTTGCGTCCTGGGCCGGCGGCTGTTCAAACAGTCGCTCCGTCTGCACTTCGCCGCCGAGGACCGGGCATTGCGGCCGCCGCTGCACCGAAGCCTGGCTCACCGGCCGGACCTGCTGATGCCACTGGAGGCGATGGAAGCCGAGCGCGCCGCCCTGGAGGAGCTCATCGACGTCATCGACGAGCTGCACGCCCACCCCGGCGCCGACGCCGGCATCGGTGGCCTCGGTGATCTCACCAACTCGCTGGTCACAGGCCTGACCGGGCAGCTCAAGCATGAGGACGCGGCACTGCCGCTGATCAGGTAGGTGCTCGCCGCGCGCCAGTGGGCGCGTTTCACGCGCCTGCACACCTGGCCGACCGGCCTCGGCCACTGGGACGCAGCACCATGATCACCATCCCGCCGCCGACGGCCGACCGCCACGCCGAAGTCAAGGTCCCAGGCGAACTGCCCGGCCCGCTTGACCTGCAATACGACAGATCGGAGTTTCCGCATATGCCCATCCCCGCCACTGCCTGCCGCACCTGGTTCATCACCGGAGCCAGCCGCGGTCTTGGCCGTGCGTTCACCCTCGCCGCGCTGGAGCGCGGAGACCGGGTGGCCGCCGCTGCCCGTACCATCACGCGGCGGGACTTCGACGACCGCTACGGCGATCGGCTGCTCACCCTGCCCTTGGACGTGACCGCCCGCGGCGATGTCTTCGCCGCCGTGAACACCGCCATCGAGCACTTCGGCCGGCTTGACATCGTGGTGAACAACGCCGGGACCATGTCCTCGGGCATGATCGAGGAATTCGGTGAAACCGAGGCACGCGCTCAGCTGGAGGTCAATTTCTTCGGGGCGATGTGGGCCTGCCAGGCCGTCCTGCCGCACCTGCGCGCCCAACGATCCGGCCACATCGTGCAGGTCTCCAGCATTGCCGCGCTCGGCGGCTTCCCCAGCACCGGAATGTACAGCGCGAGCAAGTTCGCGCTGGAGGGCATGAGCGAGGCCCTGGCGATGGAGGCCGCGGGCTTCGGCGTCAAGCTCAGCATCGTCCAGCCCGGCGGCTACTGGACCGATCTCTACACCAGCATGACCATGACTACCCCCAAGGAGGAGTACGCCTCTTTGCGCGCCGAGCTGGAGAAGCAGTGGGCCGAGGGCTCGGTCGACAGCGATCCGCGGCTAGCCGCCGATGCGCTGCTCAAGCTGGTCGACAGCGACGACCCGCCGCTGCGGCTGCTGCTCGGCAGCATGGTCTATGACCTGGCCTTCGACATCTCCCGACGGCGGATGGAGACCTGGGCCGCCTGGGAGCAGGTCAGCCGCGCTGCCGAAAAGGCCGTACCCGCCCCCGGGAGCGCCGGTTGACGAGCCGACCTGACCTGACCGCCGAAATCCAGGAGAGGAACATCCGATGACGGATGCCGATGTGATCATTGTGGGTGCCGGCCCGACCGGCCTGATGCTGGCCAACGAACTGCGGCTGGTCGGGGTGCGATCGGTGGTGCTGGAGAAGCAGCCGCGGCGCCGGGACACTCCCAAAGCCGGTGGCCTCGGCGGGCAGATCCTGGAACTGCTGCGTTACCGGGGCCTGCTGGAACGGTTCCAAGCAGCCTGCACCGACCCTGTCCCGGCTCCCCGCTTCCCGTTCGGCGGTGTGCATCTGGACTTCACCCAGCTGGCCGATCCCCCGATGCACGCCCTGCCGCTCCCGCAACAGCTGCTCGAGCGGCTGCTGGACGAACGCGCCGGCGAGCTCGATGCCGACATCCGCCGCGGACACCAGGTGATCGGGATGACACAGGACGATGCCGCGGTGACCCTGGAGGTGCGCGGCCCGGACGGGCCGTACCGGGTGCGCGCCCGGCACCTGGTGGGGTGCGACGGCGCGCGCAGCCAGGTCCGCGACTGGGCCGGCATCGGCTTTCCCGGTACCACCTATCCGGAGGTCAACCGGCTGGCCCAGGTCACCTTGCCCGAAACGGTGAGGGTGCTCGACGGCGGCGACCTCGACGTCTCCGGCTTCGGCACGATCCGCGCCGGCTTCACCCGAACGGATCACGGTCTGCTCGGGGTCGCCGCCTCACCCTCTTCCAAGATCGTGTCGCTCTACACCGTCGAGGACGAGTCCACCGAATACGACGACGACACCCCCATGACCGTGACCGAACTCCAAGACAGCCTCCAGCGGGTGCTCGGCGGGCGAGTGCCGGTGGGGGAGCCGATCCGGCTGTCGCGATTCACCTTCAAGGCGCGGCAGGCCGAGCGCTACCGCCGCGGACGGGTCTTGCTGGCCGGTGATGCGGCGCATCTGTTCCCCGCCACCGGGGTGGCGCTCAACGCCGGCATGCTGGACGCGGTCAACCTGGCCTGGAAGCTGGCCGCCGACGTCCACGGCTGGGCACCGGACGGCCTGCTGGACACCTACCACGACGAGCGCCACCTCGCCGGCGCCCGCACCATGCTGCACACCCGAGCGCAGGTGGCGCTGCGGCGTGGGCACGACCCGGCCGCCGAAGCACTGCGAGAGCTCTTCCAGGAACTGCTCGCCGACGAGCAGCCGCTGCGCCGGATGGGAGCGCTGCTGTCCGGCAGCGACATCCGCTACCCGATACCCGGTTTCCCCGGGCACCCGTTGGCCGGCGCCTTCGCCCCTGACCTCACCCTGCACACCGACCAGGGCATCACCAGCGTCGCCGCGCTCATGCACACCGCCCGGCCTGTCCTGCTCGACCTGGCCGACCGCCCGGACCTCCGCGAGACCGCCCGGAACTGGCGCCATCGCGTCGACATCCTGACCGCCAAGACCGACGTTCGGCCCGCCGACGCGCTGCTGATCCGTCCGGACGGCCACGTCGCCTGGGCCGCCGACCTCGACGGATCCGCAGACAGCGCCACGCCCCCACTGCATGAGGCATTGTCCATGTGGTTCGGAACGCCAACCATCTGACAAAGCTATCTGGGAGGACGGCTCAGCCGAGCGCGGCGAGTTCGCCGCGGGAGGCGACGCCCAGCTTGGGATAGGCCTTGTAGAGGTGGCAGCCGACGCCGGCGAGCCGAAGGAGGTGCTGCTGAGCACCCTCGACCGCGGCAGGCGATCGGTGGCGATCTCCCGTACCCCGCTGAGCGCGCTGGCCGGAGCCCAGGCCGAGCTCAACGCCGGCGCGCCCATCAGCACGGCCGGCTACGAGCTGTTCATCGTCACCCCGTACACGATCACCTGCCACCGCGGCAGCGTGACCATGGAGCGCGACGGCAGCGGCGCGACGCCGATCGGGCTGCCCGGCCCGGTCCTGCGGGAGCTGATGTTCAACACCAAGACCGGCATGACGTATGTCACCGACGCCGAGATCACCGAGCTGACTCACCAGCTGCGCCAGACCCACACACCGCGATGATCCCGTCCAGCCCCGCACCACCGGCGAGCCCGGGGCCACGCCCACAGGCGGTGGTCACCTGGTGCGCGTGAGGCGCAGCAAGGACTGAAGCCGCCGGGCCGTCCGGCCGAGGGGAGGAGGAGATCCGCTGCCAGCGCCGCGGCTCATGCCCGGCGGGTCAGGCGATGCGGGACGCCGGAGCGATCCAGGTGTTGCACGCCCCCGGGGAGGCGTTACCGAAACCGCGCCGCACCCAGGTGGCGCGGCTCTTGCTGCTGCCGTGGCTGCGCTCACGCTTGAGCGCGTCGTCTCCACTGCGGCGGGAGAAGTCCACCAGCGCCTCCTCGGCCTCGGCTCCGTATTCCCATGAGGCCCAGACACGGCGGGTGAACACCGCCGCCAGGCAGTCGGCCTGCAGCTCCAGGCGGCGGTTGTTCGCCAGCGCCCGAGCCTTGGGGCGGACCGGTCGGCGCGCGTAGGCGCTCATGATGCCGGCGAGGTTCTGCACGTGATGGGCGTACTCATGTGCGAGCACGTGCAAGGCCACCGGGCGCCTCGGCCAAGGTCCAGCCGTTCTTTCGCTCAGTCTCACCCAGCAGGCCGCGCACATAGGAGCGCATCTGCCGACGCGCTTCCACCCGCGGGAACCGGCCCGCGAACGCCGTGAACCCCGCTGACCATCCAGCCACCGTCTCCGCCAGCATGGCCGGATCGTCTACCACACGACTCTAGATCACAACCTGTCGTTGTCGTCTTAGGGCCTGTATCAAAGCCTGCTGTGGCGGCCCCGCCGCTCTGAAGCCCGTGTGCACGCAGGAGATCGACAACGAGCGAGGTCTCCGATAAGAGGGTTGATCGACCAAGAACACCCTGAATGCCGGAGACCTCGTGGCCACCTTAGCGGTGACGAGACGGTTCGACCTGACCGATGCGCAGTGGGCGGTACTGGAACCGCTGCTGCCTGCACCGAAGCGCTCAGGACGGCCGCCGTCGTTCAGCAAGCGGCAGTTGATCGACGGGATCCGCTGGCGAGTCCGGACCGGCGCGCCCTGTCGCGACGTGCCCGACTGCCACGGGTCCTGGCCGGCGGCCTACGCCCTGTTCCGGCGCTGCCAGCGCGACGGCACCTGGGCCCGGATCGTGACGGCGTTGCAGGCGCGGGCGGACGCGGCCGGGCAGATCACCCGGGACGTCAGCGTGGGCTCCACGATCGCCCGCGCGCATCAGCATGCCGCCGGAGCGCGCAAAAGGGTGATCTGCAGGCCGAGCCGCCGGGCGACCGGGGCGGTGACGAGCCGGCCGATCACGCCCTGGGGCGCTCCCGCGGCGGGCGTCCCCGCACCCGCCCGGACCGCGTCCTGGCCGACAAGGCCTACACCTCCGCGGCCAACCGCGCCTACCTGCGGCGGCGCGGGATCAAGGCGACCATCCCGAGCAAGGCCGACCAGGACGCCAACCGCCGGGCCAAGGGATCCAGGGGCGGGCGGCCACCCGCCTTCGCCCCGGAGATCTACACGCAGCGCCACGCTGTCGAGTGCGGCATCAACCGGCTCAAGCGTCACCGCGCGGTCGCCACCAGGTACGACAAGCTCGCCGTGCGCTACGAAGCAGCGGTCCTCGTCGCCGTGATCAACGAATGGCTCTGACCGACTCTGAGACAGGCCCTAGGGATCCCAAACCTATGAGGGTGCCGGCACGGCTCATGCCGGTGCCGCCGGGTCAACGGGCAGGCGGACGGTGAAGACGGTGCCGCCGCCGTCGCGGGGCGCGGCGTCGATCGTGCCGCCGTGCGCCTCCACGATCGCCTTGGTGATGGCCAGGCCCAGACCGGTGCCCTTGATCCCGGCCTCGTGGGCGCTGGAGGCGCGGAAGAACCGGGAGAACAGCTGCTCGTGCTCCTCGGCCGGGATGCCGATGCCGGTGTCGGCGACGGTCAGCGTGACCGTCCCGCTCCGGCACTCGCCGTCACCGCCGATCCGCCCGCTGCAGCCGGCGATGACGGTGACGGCGCCGCCCTCGGGGGTGTACTTGACGGCGTTGGACAGCAGGTTGTCCAGCACCTGGCGGAGCCGTACCGGGTCGGCGGACACGGGCAGGTGGCGCTCCAGCCCCACCTCGACGGACAGGTGCTTGGCCTCGGCGGCGGCCCGGTGGTCGTCGACGGCCTGGCGGACCAGCCGGTTCAGCGAGAGCGGGCGGGGGTCGACGGCCAGCTGCCCGGAGTCGAGCCGGGCCAGGTCGAGCAGGTCCTCGACCAGGTGCTGCAGGTGGGTGCTCCTGCGGTCGATCACGCCGGCGAACATGCGCTGCTCGTCGTCCAGGCCGGGACCGTCCAGGAGCATGTCGGCGTAGGTGCGGATCACCGCGATGGGGGAGCGGATCTCGTGGCTGACCACGGCCACCAGCTCGTCCTTCATCCGGTCCAGCTCGCGCAGGCGGCGGACCTGCTCGCGTTCGGCGGCCAGCAGCCGCTCGCGTTCGGCGGCCATCTCGCGCCGCTCGGTGACGTCGGTGGAGATGCCGTCGACCAGGATCCGGCCGTCCTCGCGGCGGGGGGTGGCCCGGCTCCAGATCCAGCGGGTGAGGCCGTCCAGGCCGATGACGCGGTACTCGGCCTCGGCGGGCCTGCCCGCGCGGAACGCGGTGAGCATGCCGGTGAAGGCCTGCCGGTCGTCGGGGTGGACGTGGTCGCGGATGTAGGCCTCGTCGACGTCGCGGGGCGCCACCTGGCCGCCCAGCACCCCGGAGGTGTTCCCGCTCACGTAGACCGTGCGCGCCTGGCCGTCGTCGGGGATCTCGATGCTCCAGACCAGGTCGTCGAGCTGGGCGACCACCTGGTCGAAGCGGCGCCGGCTGGCGGTCAGGGCCAGCGCGAGGTCCTCGGCGCGGCGGCGCTCCATGTAGCGGCCGATGTGGGCGCAGGCGCCGCCGAGCAGGTCCAGCAGATCGGCGTCGGGCTCCTCGACGGTGTCGGTGAAGAAGGTCAGCACGGCCAGGACGCGGTCACCGCTGCGGACCGGGAGCCCGACGGCGGTGCGCAGGCCGGCCTCCCGCGCCTGCCGGTCACGGACCAGGCTCTCCGGCTCGGTGCGCAGGTCGCGGATCCACACCGGACGGCCGGAGGCGGTGACCCGGCCGGGAAGGCCCTGGCCCGCCGGGACGGTCATCAGGTTCCGGCCGGTGAAGACGGACAGGTCCCGGCCGGGCCGTACCCAGGAACCGGTGCGGGTGGCACGGGCGCCTCCGGGACCGGTCCGCCAGTACTCGCCGCAGACCCACCCGAGCGCGCGGGTGATCGCGCCGATCACGTTGCAGGCGGCCTGCTCGGCGGAGGCCGCCTCGGCCAGTGCCTGCGCCACGGCGTGCTGGGTGTCGCGGAGCGTCTGGATGCGGTGCTGGGCGGTGATCTCGTGGCCGGAGGTCACCGCGCCGAGGCGGCGGCCGTCAGGGGCCTCGATGGGCCGCCCGTTGGTCACGAACCGGCGGGGAGGCGCTCCGGGGGCGCGGACCACCACCTCCTGGCCGTCGAAGTGCTCACCGGCCAGCGCCCGCGCCAGCGGCACCTGCTCGGGAGCCAGCAGAGTGCGTCCGTCGGGGGCGAACATCCCGTAGGCCGGCGCCCACCGGCCGGCGTCCATCGGCTGCTCGGAGGCGTGCATCAGCTCGCGCATCGGCTGGTTGAAGCGGACCAGCCGGCCCTGGTCGTCGCAGGCCGCGACGGGGGCCTGCAGGCTGTCGAGCAGCGCCGACAGGAACGCGTGCTCCCGCTCCAGCCGCTCGCGGCGCCTCCGCTCCGCCCGCGAGCCGATCTCCGCCTCCGCCATCACGGCGAGACCGCCCAGGGTCTCCAGCTCCTCCTCCTCCCACACGTGGGGGCGGTCGTCGACCACGCACAGGGCGCCCAGCGGCTGGCCGCCGGGGGCGTGCAGCGGCGTGCCGGCGTAGGCGGCCAGCTCTCCGCGGCAGACGGCCCCGACGTCGCGCCACCGCCCGTCGCCCCGTGTGTCGTCCACCGCCAGCGGGGCGTCGTCGACGAGCAGGTGCCGGCACATCGACTGCGACAGGGGCGTCCGCCGCGCGGGCGCGGGCCCGTCGGTCCCTGCGGAACTGAGGATGACCTGCCGGTCCTCGGCGATCAGCGTCACCAGCGCGGCCCGTACGGGCAGCAGCCGGACCGCCATCCGGGTCACCTCGTCCAGGACCGGCGCGCGGGGAGTATCCAGAAGGCCTGTGGCGCGCAGCGCCTCGAGCCGTTCCGGGTCGCGGATGCGGTCTTCCGTCCTCACGCTCCCACCTCCTCCCCTCGCGGATCACTCGTCGGGAGAGCCCATAGGTGTAACACTTCTGTGCCCGCTATCGAACCTCATGTCCTCTTCAGCGCTCACTTTCGGCGCTCACTGCCGGGGCCGGTCAGGAGGGGAACGCTTCGGCCGGCCGGATCACGGAGGGCGAGCGGGGACGGTGCCGCCCGGGCGGCGAGGAGGTCCACCCAGAAAGAGCAAGCAGACAAAACTCGCTAAAGGGTATGAGCTTCCTCTGGGGGGTGAGGGGATGAGCTCAGGTGATCACGTCCAGGACCGGAACCGGGTACGGGTGCTGCACGCCGCCGGCCTGCTGGAGGCGGCCGGGGCGCCGCTGCTGGACCGGGTGACCGCCATGGCGGTGCGCCTGCTGGGCGTGCGGGCCGCCACGGTGTCACTGGTCGGCTCCGACCGGCAGGTCGTGGTCAGCGCGGCGGGGGCCGGGGCTCAGGAAGGGCGGAGTGCTCTGCCGCAGTCGCTGTGCCGGCAGATCGTCGCCGCCGGCACCCCGCTGGTGGTGACCGACGCCCGCGCCGACGAACGGTGGCGCGGCGTCGAGGCCGTGCACGACGGGCAGCCGGCGGCCTGTGCCGGGATGCCGCTGCGCGCGCCGACCGGTCAGGCGCTCGGCGCGTTGTGCGTGACCGACGCCGAGCCCCGGCGGTGGAGCGCCGAGCAGCTCACCACGCTGGAGGACCTGACCGCCATGGCGGAGACGGAGATCGCCCTGCGGCTGGAGCGCGCCTCGGCGGCGGACCTGCGGCACGTGCTCGACGGCATCCCCGAGCCGTGCCTGTGCCTGGACGCCGACGGGACCACCACGGTGTGGAACGCCGCCGCGGAGCGGCTGTTCGGCCGGCCCGCCGAGCAGGCGCTCGGGCGGCCGGTGGAGGAACTGATCAGCTCGCGGCGGTCGCGGCGCGACTGCGCGCACCGGCTGCGCCGGGTACGGCACGGCGACGCCCCGGCCGGGCAGCGGGTGGAGCTGACCTGCGCCGACGGGTCCGGACGGGAGTTCCCCGCCGAGCTGATCGTGCAGGCCTGTGATGCGGGCCACCGAAGCGCCTGGCCCGCGGTGCTGCACGACGTCAGCGAGCGGCGGCGGACCGAGAGCGAGCTGGAGCGGGAGCGCACCTTCCTGGCCGCGCTGTTCGACAGCCTGGACGTCGCGGTGGGGGCCTGCGACAGCCAGGGACGCCTGGTCTTCAACCAGGTGCTGCGGGAGAGCATCCGGGCCTCCGAACGGCCGGTGGAGATGACGGACTGGGCCGAGGTCTACCAGCTGTACACCCCCGACGGGACGGCCCTGCTGCGCACGGAGGAGGTGCCGCTGGTACGGGCGCTGGCCGGTGAGCGCTTCGACGGCCAGCAGATCGTGATCCGGGTGCCCGGGACCGGCCCGCGCCGCTTCCAGTTCAACGGACGGCCGATCACCACCGCCGACGGGCGCCGCCTGGGCGCGGTGGCCGTCGGCCAGGACGTCACCGACCGGCACCGGATCGAGCAGTTGCGCACCGCCCAGCACGCCGTGGCCCAGGCGCTGGCCGAGGCCCCCTCCAGCGACCAGGCCGCCTGCGGCGTGGTCGCCGCCGTCGCCGGCGCGCTGGACTGGGCCTGCGGCGAGTACTGGCAGGTCGACCCCGGCGGCGAGACCATCTCCCGCACGGGCCTGTGGACCCGTCCCGGCCGTGACCTGTCGGCGCTCACCCGCGACGAGCCGGACGTCTTCCCGCCCGGACGAGGACTGGCCGGGACGGTCTGGGCCACCGATCGCGAGTTGTGGGTCCCGGACCTGGCCGCCGACCCCCGCGACTTCGCCCGCAAGCGGACCGCGCTGCGGTGCGGCCTGCGCGCCGCCATGGGACTGCCGGTGCGCAGCGGCCACCAGATCCTGGGCGTGCTGACCTTCTTCTCCGACACCCTCCAAGAGGCCGATCCCGACCTGGTCGAGCTGCTGGACGGGGTGTGCGCGCACGTGGGCCGGTACATGGAGCGGCGCCGCGCCGAGGAGCTGGAGCTGGCCCTGGCCGCCAGCCGACGCCGGTTCGACCAGGTCATCGCCCAGATCGACGACTACATCTGGACCAACGAGATCACCGCCGACGGCCGGATGCGCTCGGTGTACCGCAGTCCCAACGTCGCCGCCGTCATCGGTGACGAGCTGCCGCCGGACGCCGACATGGCCGCCGTCACCGCCCGCCACGTCCACCCCGACGACCAGGAGACCCTGGCCGGGTTCATCGCCGAGCTCAACTCCGGGCGGCCGGCGCAGGCCGAGTACCGCCTCATCGGCGTGGACGGCGTCACCCGCTGGGTGTGGAGCCGGGCCACGCCCCGCCGTGAGGAGGGCCGGCTGCTGGTCGACGGCATCTCCACCGAGGTGACCGAGCGCCGCGAGCTGGCCGAGGAGCGCGAACGGCTGCTGGCCGCCGAGCAGGAGCAGGTGCGCCGCCTGCGGGAGCTGGACCGGCTCAAGGACGAGCTGATGGCGATGGTCAGCCACGAGCTGCGCAACCCCGTCGGCGTCATCCGGGGGTACGCCGAGATGCTGCGCGAGGCCCCGGGCCTGGACGATGAGCACCGCGCCTTCATCGAGGTGATCGACCGCAAGAGCGATCATCTGCAGCGCCTGGTCGACGACCTTCTGGACCTGGCCCGCCTGGAGACCGGCCGGGTGGCCCTCGACGCGCGCACGGTGTGGCTGCCCCGGCTGATCCAGCAGGCCGTCGACGACCACCGGGCGGCCGCGGCGGCCAAGGACATCACGCTGACCACCGAGCTGGCCCACTACCTGCACGCGCACGCCGACCCGGTGCGGCTGCGCCAGGTGCTGGACAACCTGCTGTCCAACGCGGTCAAGTACACGCCTCCCGGCGGGACCGTCACCGTCACCGCCGGCTCACCCGGTGACGGCGGCGACCACCCGGGTCGCCATGTGACCGTCACCGTCGCCGACACCGGCATCGGCATCCCGGCCGAGGAGTACGAGCAGCTGTTCTCCCGGTTCTTCCGGGCCTCCACCGCCAAGGAGGCCGGTGTCAAGGGCACCGGGCTGGGCCTGGCCATCACCAAGGCGATCGTGGAGGCGCACGGCGGCGCCATCACCGCCGCACCGCGCGGGGGCGGCGGGACCGTCTTCACCGTGTGCCTGCCGGTCGCCCCTCCGGACTCCCTGTGACCGCACCCCGCGCGATCCCGAACCCGCGCCCGGGGAATCGGTCGGTTCCCCGTGGCAGAGGTGACCGGCTCAGGCCGCGATCGGCACGCTCTGCCACCTCCGCGGCAGAGCGTGCCGCTGCCCGCTTCGGCATCCGGCCTCCTCCGAGGGCCGCGGCACCGGCCGGTCGGCGGCTGGGGATGCCCCCCTACAGCCGGAAGGAGGACACGATCCGCTGCAGCTCGGCGGAGACGGAGGTCAGTTCCGCGGCGGCCCGCTGGGTGGCGCTCGCCTCGCCGGTGGTGGCGGCGGCGGTCTCGGCGACGTCGGCGATGGTGGCGGCGATGCGCCCGGAGCTGCCGGCCAGTTCGGTGACGCTGCGGTTGATCTCGCCGGTGGTGGCCGACTGCTGCTCGACCGCGGCGGCGATCGTCGTCTGGATCTCCGCCACGCGCTCGACGATCTGTGAGATCTCCGTGATCGCGTCGGTGGCCCGGGCGGTCTCCTGCCGGATGGAGGCGATCTTGGCGGTGATGTCCTCGGTGGCCTTGGCCGTCTCCTGCGCCAGGTCCTTGACCTCGCCGGCCACGACCGCGAAGCCCTTGCCGGCCTCGCCGGCGCGGGCCGCCTCGATGGTGGCGTTCAGCGCCAGCAGGTTGGTCTGCTCGGCGATCGAGGTGATCGTCTTGACGATCTTCCCGATCTCGGTGCCCGCCTCCGACAGCTGCCCGACGGTCTCGGAGGTGGTCCGGGCGCTGGTGACGGCGTCGGCGGCGACGGTGGCCGCCGCCGAGGTGTTGCGGGAGATCTCCTCGATGGCGGCGTTCATCTGCTCGGCCGCGGCGGCCAGGGTGTTGACGTGCGCCGACACCTCTCCGGCCGATCGGGACACCTGCTCGGCCTTGGTGCTGGTGCCGGTCGCCTGGCCGTCCAGCCGCTGCGACAGCGACGACAGCTGCCGGCCGGCGTCGGTGAGCGCGCCGGTGCGCTCACCGACGCCGGCCAGCGCCTGACCGATGGCGGCACCGGCCTGGTTGAAGGCCCGCGCCATGTCGGCCAGCTCGTCGTCGCCGTCCTCGGACAGGGCAGCCGACAGGTCGCGCCGGGCCAGCGTGCGCAGGCCGTCGGCGACCTGCCGGGCCGGCCGGGTCACGCTGGCGGTGATGAGCGCGGCCAGCGCGACGGCGGCGGCCAGCGACAGCGCCACGCCCGCCAGCATCGCGGTGCGCGCACCGGCCGCGGTGTCCTCGGCCTCGGTCTGCGCGGCGTCCGCGCGGGCCTTGACCGAGTCGATGAGCTGGGTCGTCGACTCCAGGATCTCGTAGTAGGCCTCGTAGCCGGCACCGGTGATCAGGGCGTTGGCCTGCTTGACCGCCGCGTCGGTGTCCTGGCGGAACAGCGCCACGACCTGCCGGTCGTGGCCGAGGAATTCGTCGAAGCTGGTGCGGATCTGCTCGAACAGCGCCTTCTCGCTCGGCGTCAGGTAGCCGGTGTGCACCGCCTCCAGCTCCTCTTCCAGCGCGGCGGCCGAGTCCAGGAAGCCCTTGCGGTTGGGGGAGTCGTCGGCGGTGGCGGCCGCGCCGCCGATGAACGGCACGTCCCAGGCGTAGGCGACCTGCCAGCCGCTGACGTCGGCGTCGCGGAACTTCAGCTCCATCACCTCGCGGGTGAGCACCTGCATCTGGCCGACGCGCTGGGTGACCTCACGCTGGTTGTCGGCCTGCTGTACGCCGACGGCCGCCATGGCGGCCAGCAGGACGCACAGCACGCCGAAGGCGGCGAACAGGCGGGTCCGGAGGCGGAACCGGCGGACAAGGGAGATCATGACTGCCTTCCGATGGTGACGTGTGACACCTTTCCATCGGCGTACCGGGCAGGGAGTTGAGGAGCAGGGTGTGACCGCTTTCCGGGTAAGGGCCAAGGACAGCCGGAAGACCTCTCCCGGCCAGTGCTCCGGTGACGGATCCCGGCGAACGGGCCGGCGGCGTCATGGGCAGGTCCTGCCGCCGGGGCGGGGGAGCACGGTGATCTGCGGGACGCCGGTGCGGGGGTGGACGGCCACCTCGGCCTCCACCTGGTACACCTCGGCGAGCAGGGCGGAGGTCAGCACCCGGGCGGGCGGCCCGTCGGCGACGACGCGGCCGGCGGCCATGACGCAGACCCGGTCGCTGAAGGCGGCGGCCAGGTTGAGGTCGTGCAGCGCGATCACGGCGGTCACGCCCAGGCCGCGCACCAGGCGCAGGGTGTCGAGCTGGTGGCGCAGGTCGAGGTGGTTGGTGGGCTCGTCCAGCACCATCGTCCCGGTCCGCTGGGCCAGGGCGCGGGCGATCAGGATGCGCTGCTTCTCCCCTCCCGACAGCCGGTCGAACGGCGCCCGCGCCAGCGCGGTGACGTCCAGGGCCTCCAGAGCGTCCATGACGATCTTCCGGTCGTCGGGGCCGTCCCCCTGGAAGGCCCGCTTGTACGGGCTGCGGCCCATGGCCACGACCTCGTAGACGGTCAGCTCGAACTCCCCCGGCGGCTCCTGCATGACGGCGGCCAGCCGCCGGGCGAGCCGCCTGCCGCCCATCCGCCAGACGTCCTCGCCGTCGAGCAGCACCCGCCCGCGGGTGGGGCGCCGGGCCCGGTACAGCGTGCGCAGCAGGGTGGACTTGCCCGCGCCGTTCGGGCCGACGAGGGCGACGACCTCGCCGGGCTCCACCCGCAGGCTCGCATCCCGGACCAGGTCGCGCCCGGCCACGGTGACGCCCACGCCTTCCAGGCGCAGCCGCGCGGGGGTCATCGGGCCGCCCTCCGCCGCATCAGCCACAGGAAGAAGGGGCCGCCCACGAGTGCGGTCAGCACGCCGATCGGGACCTCCTCGGGAGCGATCACGGTCCGCGCCGCCAGGTCGGCGGCGATCAGGAAGGCCGCCCCGAGCAGGGCGACCGCCGGCAGGGCGCGGCGGTGGTCGGCGCCGACCAGCAGGCGCGCCACGTGCGGCAGCATCAGCCCGACGAACCCGATCGAGCCGCTGACCGCGACGGTGGCGCCGATCACCAGCGCGACGAGCACGAACGATCCCGCGCGGAAGCGGTGCACGTCCAGGCCCATGGAGGCGGCGGCCTCCTCCCCGGCCAGCAGCAGGTTGAGCGGGCGGGACACGCCGAGCAGCGCCGCCGTGCCGAGAAGTACGGCCGCCGCCGGGACCGGCACCAGGTCCCAGGTGGTGCCGCCGAAGCCGCCCAGCATCCAGCGCATCGCCGACTCGGCCCTGTGCGGCTCGCCGGAGGTGACGATGAGGTAGCTGGTGACCGCCGAGAGCACCTCGGCGGTCGCCGCCCCGGCCAGGACCAGCCGCACGGTGGTCATCCGCCCTCCGGAGCGGGCCAGGAAGTACACCGCGGTCAGGGCCGCGAGGGCGCCGGTGAAGGCCGCGATCGGCAGGGAGAAGGCGCCGAACAGCGAGACGTGCAGGACCAGCACGGCCACCGCGCCGACGCCGGCCCCGGACGAGACGCCCAGCAGCATCGGGTCGGCCAGCGGGTTGCGCACCAGCGCCTGCAGCGCCATCCCGCACACCGCCAGCCCGGCGCCGACGACCCCGCACAGCAGGACGCGCGGCACGCGCACGTCCATCACGATCGTCTCCCTGACCGGCGGCCAGGTGGGCTCGACCAGGGCGGGAGCGATGCGGTGCAGCACGATCCCCCACACGTCCCCGGCCGCCAGGGGGACGGACCCGGCCGCGATCCCGGCCGTGGCCGCGGCCAGCAGCGCCGCCCCCAGCAGGGCCAGGACCATGGCGTACGGCAGGCGGGCGCGGTGCGCCGCGGCCCGCGTGAGCCCGGTCACGAGAAGCGGTCCGGGTGCAGTTGGCGCGCCAGCGACTCGACCCCTTCCGGTGCTCTGACGCCCAGCACCGTGGAGGAGAGCGGGAGCACCGCGAAACGCCGCTCCTTGACCGCGGGCACGTCCTGGAGCGCCGGGTTGGCCAGGAGGGACTTCTTCTTGTCCGCCGCGGACCGGTCGCCGTAGTCGTAGATGACGATCACGTCGGGCGCGCGTTCGGCGACCTGCTCGAAGGAGACGTCGCCGAACGCCTTGGGCAGGTCGGAGAACAGGTTGGTGCCGCCCGCCCGGGTGATCATGTCGTTGCCGATGCCGGCGCCGCCCGCGGTGAAGGCGGTCTTGTCGCCGCTGTCGTAGACGAACACCGTGACCGGTTCGGCGCCGCCGACCTTCTCCTCGACGCCGGCGAGCACGCCGCGCATCTCGGCGATCCGCCGCTCGGCCCGCTCGGGCACGCCGAAGATCCGGCCGATCGTGCGGATCTCCTGCTCCAGCAGGTCCATGGTCACCGGGCCGGACGGGCAGGCCTCCAGGCTGAGGTAGGACGGGATGCCGGCTTCGGCCAGGGCGTCGCGGCCGCGTCCTTCCTTGGCGTCGAAGGCGCTGTCGAAGCCGCCGTAGACGAAGTCGGGCTCGGCCGCCAGCAGCGCCTCGTAGGAGGGGTACTCCTCGGCCAGCACGGTGACGCTGTCGTAGGCGGCCTCGTACTGCGGCGGGATGCGGTCGTCGAGGTAGGCGGTGCCGGCCATCGACTTCTCCAGCCCGAGCGCGAGCATGATCTCGGTGACGTGCTGGTTCATCGTGACCGCCCGGCGCGGCGGCCGGTGGTAGGTGGCGGTCACCCCGCAGTTGGTCACGGTGACCGGGAAGCCCGCGGCGGACGCTCCGGCGGCCGGGGGCGCGGGCGCCGCGGGCCGGGTGCCGCCGCACCCGGCGACCAGCCCGGTGATCAGCAGGGCGGGCAGCAGGAGCGGGAGGGGGAGCGAGCGTCGGCTCGTCACGGATGGGTCCTCTTCCGGATCGGTGGGGCGGTGGCGTGGAGGGTGGGGATGCCGGGGCCCGGCGCGGGGCCGGGGCCGCCGGCGCGGATCCAGGCGGTGGTGTCGCCGGCCGCGTCCGGCCGGGCGGCGCCTCCGGCGGCGGCGCGGCTCATCGGGTTCATCGCTCTGCCCGGGGACCGTTCACCGCGCGTGCCCGCCGGGCACGCCGTGCGGCGGAGCCGGACAGCGCGCAGTCGCCGCACATGCCGCCGCCGGGCAGGCGGTAGTACAGGCAGCAGCTGCGCCGGACGAAGGCCAGGCGGCCGGAAGCGGGCCCGGTCACCTCGCCGGTACCGCGCAGCAGCCCCCGGTCGAGCAGATCACGGGCCAGGGCCGCGGTGGCGGCGGCCGCGGCGGGCCGCCGGCGGGCCAGGACGTCGGCGGCGCCCGCCAGCGCGGAGGCCGCGTTGCCCCGCAGCAGGCCCGGTGCGATCCGCACGACCTGCCGGACGGTGCCGATGAGCGGTTCGAGCAGCGCGGCGACCACCGCGTCGTACAGCGGCCCGCCGGCCGGCGCGTGCCCGCCGAGCCGCCGTCCGGCCGGGCGGGGAACGCACAACGGCAGCGGACCGCCGGACGCCGCCCGCCAGTACACGCGCTCCGGGTCCAGGTCGATGAGCAGGTCGTGGACCGCCGCGGCCGCGAGGGCAGGCGACCACAGGCGGGCGGCCAGGCCCTGGAAGCAGACGGAGGCGGCCACGCGCATCTGGCCGGTGCCCAGCCGGGCCGCCACGCCAGTGATCATCTCCTCCAGCGCCGCCGGCGCGGTGAGCAGGCCGGCGAGGGGACGCCAGCCGTCCCCTGCCGGGCCTCCCACCTGGAGGGAGAAGTAACCGCCGATGGCGGAGAGGTCGGCGGCCGCCTGGACGACGGATGCGCCGGAGACGGGGGGAGCGGACGGTTCGGCGCCGTCGGCGGGGCGGGGGCGGTGCATCGGCGGCCTCCTGCGCGCGGGCCGTGGCCGCCGTTCCCCGACGGCGCCCACAGCGGGTGGAGGGACGGATCGCCAGGAGAGTCCGCCGCGGGGGCGGCCCGGGAGCCGTCACGCCGGTACTGCGGCATGGCGGCCACCGTCCTCTCTCGGGGAGATCCGCCCCGATTCCTCTGAGGAGGCGACCGCGTGAGTCTCCTGGCTCTCGGGTCACCGCTCGTCCCGGCCTTCCCACCCGCACGCGGGCAGTGGCTTCAGTCGGGATCCGCTCGCCGATCACAGTGGCGGGACCGCGCCGGATTCACACCGGCTTCCTCGTTCCGCCGTCGCCTTACCGGACATGCTCCCACAGCCGACATCGGGTGCATAACGGGCCTGGGGTCGCCGCGGCGGAGAACCGAACGGAGGCCGGGCGTTCCCGGCCGCGGGCAGGCGGAAGCCCGGTGCTCCCGGAGCCGCGTGCTCAACGCGGCCTTGACGACGGCTCAACGGGCTCGGCAGGAGCCGGCATCTCTGTCACGATGAGGGGCATGCCCGTCCTGCGCCTGCTGCGCGCCACCGCCTTCGCGGCGGTGTGCGTCGCGGTGTCGCTGGGCATGCACGTGCTCGCAGGAGGCGCCGCCGTCGATCCGGCGGCGCCGGCCGCGGCGGTCCCGCTGGTCACCGGCGGGGCGTTCGTCCTGGCCCGGCGGGAGCGGGGCCTGGCGGTCCTGCTCCCCGCGGCCTTCGCCGCCCAGTACGGCCTGCACCACCTGTTCACCGCGGCCTCGGCGCAGCCGCCCCCGGTCCCCGGTCACGACCACGGCGGCCTGGCCGCGGGCGTGGGCATGCTGCTGGCCCACGCCGCCACGGCGCTGCTGTCGGCCCACTGGCTGGAGCGCGGGGAGAGCGCGCTGGCCACGCTGCTGCGCCTGCTGGTCGCCGCCGTGCTCACCCTGCTGACCTGGCGGGCCGCACCGGCCGTACGGCGCCCCGTCCCGCCGCCGCCGGGTGAGGACGGGGCCCGGTTCGTCACCCGGCTGCTGGCTGCGGCCGTCCGCCGGCGCGGGCCGCCCGCCGGGGCGTTCGTCCTCTGATCCGGGCCGCAGGCCCGTGACCTGTTCGCAGCCGGCGCGGGCCTCCTGAGCCCGCGCCGCACCGCCGCGCGCCGCGCGCCGCGCT